>NZ_JFJW01000018.1:2354-84452 GCF_000611125.1 Cupriavidus sp. SK-4 | reverse complement strand
CCCAGGGGATAGCTGGCACAGCCGGCCTTCCGACGGCTGGAACACGTAGCCTACCTAAAAGGCCTTTTACAACCCTTTAAAGGTAAGGGAGAGTCTGGAGGCCTTGACCAGCCGATGACTTGGCGCTGCGCGACAGCTTGATCGTCCTGGCACAGCGGCGCGTGCTGCCCCAGGCGAGCGCCTACCCATTTGACCTGCTCGATGTGCAACTGGCCACGAAAACCATTGGCGCAGGGACGACTCTTCTGCGCTGGCGCTATATTGACCGCTCATCCATGGGCGTGGCCTTGTGGGAGCCGCTGCTCGGCCGCCTCGTAATACCGGACTCGCTGATCGACGACGACCTGTATGTGATGTAGCTGTGGCGCATCGCGCTCAACATGCAGATAAGCCTGACCCACAGCATCGCCCGCCACGCCAAGGAATGCACTAGCAACATGGCACAGGCCGAGGCGATTCACCTGTGGCGTATCCTGGGCATCCCCTTGGGGGTAGTCTTACTGCGGTCCCACCGGGTTCCACCCGCCCTCGTGAGGCGAGTTTCTCGCCCCGCAGGCTGCCGCCATTGACGCTACCACTGCGGCAACCGTTTCCCATCGATCATAAGTCGGTATCCATGCCGTCCAGCTTTCTTGCTGCCGGTCTCATCCAAGGCATTCATGCTGTTGTGCATCCGATGAACTGCACATTTGCAAGAAGGCTTCATGCCCAGAGAAACCCACGCTGAAGATCTCGGAGAGGCAGCGCGGCACGTCGCGCAGGCGGCGTGCATCTTGCAGGTCATCATGACAGGTCACGCTGACGCCCACGAACCCGCGCCACGCCGGCTGTATTCGACGGCGGAGCCAAGCTCCCGCATCCCGCGGGATACGCCAGCGCATGTCACCTTCTGCAACGGTGCGCGCCTCGCGGTGCTGTCATGGGCATGCGAGGCCAAAAGGCCAGCGGATGTGTGCCCACGGATGTCGACCCCAGCCACGATACGGGTCGAGTGCAACTGCTGGAGCAAACAGCTTTGACGACAGCCAAGGATTGCTACAGCCCACAGGTGGTGCCTTCGTCCAAGGCTGAGGGCTTCATACTTTAGGCCTGTTGTTTTCTTGCCGGATAAGAAAGCGGCGCCGCGCCGGCGCAAGGCGGTACGGACACGATGCGGTTTGGCACGCGATCAGCGAGTTGCAGCGAAGTAATGAGCTTGGGCCGCACCGCGCTTGGACGTGTGGCGGACTGCGCTCGATCACCAGAGCCTCATCGGCCGAGACCACCCCAGCCCCGGCCCGCAGCAGGACCTTCAATCCCTCGAGGCCAAAGCCAGTTTAGCCCCGTCCACTTTGACCGATCGGCCGCGGTCAGGCTTCGTCCGCAAACTTACGGTAAGCGCCGGGGCGCGATCCGGTCCAGCGCCGGAATGCCCGGTGGAACGCGCCCGGCTCGGCAAATCCGAGTTCCGCCGCAATATCCGCCACGGGGCGCCCGGAGTGGCTCAACGCCTCGATGGCAAGGTCGCGCCGCAGCCCGTCCTTCAGGTCCTGGTAGCTCACGCCCTCGTCCATCAAGCGGCGCCGCAGCGATGAGGCCGACAGGTTCAGGCTGACCGCCAGCGCGTCGAAGGTGGGCCACAGCTCGGGCCGCTGGTTGCGCAGCAGCCGGCGCACCCGTGCGCCCACGCTGGCGCGGTCGGAGTACTTGACCACCACGTTGTGCGGCGCATCGCGCAGGAAGGCTTTCAGGCTGCGCTCGTCCTGGCGCACCGGCTGGTCCAGCAGCGCAGCGTCGAACACCAGCGCCGTGGCGGGCTGGTCGAAGGCCAGCTGGCGCGAGTACATCACGCGGTATTCGGCGCTGTACGGCGGCTCGTCGTAGTCGAAGGCCGCCAGCCGCACCGGCACGCGCCGCCGCAGCAGCCAGCTCATCAGGCCATGCAGCATGATCAGCATGGTTTCCTTGGCAAACACGCCGGGCTGCCGCCCCAGGTGCGCGCAGGGCGCGGTCAGCACCAGCGCGGCCTCATCGCCGTGGCGCTCCAGCCGCACGCCGATATCGTCCAGCAGCAGCCGGAAGTACCGCGTGATGCGCTCCAGCCCCTGCGCAAGCGTGCGGCTGCCGGCCACCGCGTGGCACAGCATGGCAAAGCTGCCGCATTTCATGCTGCGCGAATCCTGCCCGAAGAATTCATCGTCCAGCGCCGCCGCCACGGCCATCCACAGCTCACTGTAGCTGGCGGACGAGACGCGCGCCTGCGGCACCGCCAGTAGCGCCGGCGCAATGCCGGCGCTACGCAGCACCGGATCGGGGTCGATGCCACGCGCGCGCAGCCCCGCGATGGCGTGGTGGACGAAACAGATGGCGACACTGCCTTTTTCCATGGCGCTGGCGGGTGGCAAACGAGTTCAAGAAGATTGGCGGATTTTGGCATAGGAGCCCGCCCCCGGCGTTCCTACACTGCCCGCAGGTCAAACGCCAAGCGCGCATTCTGCCTGACTTGCCGCGCGGCTCAAAACGCCCACCCCTAACTGCCATGCACAGCGACTATACCGAAGAGCAAACCATGATCCGCGACAGCGCGCGCGCCTTTGCCAGCGAACGGCTGGCCGTGGGCGCCGCGCAATGGGACCGCGACGGCCGCCTGCCCGATGAAGTCGTCGCCGAAATGGGCGCGCTGGGGCTATTGGGCATGATCGTGCCCGAGGAATGGGGCGGCACCTATACCGACTACGTCGCCTATGCGCTGGCCATCGAAGAAATCGCCGCCGGCTGCGCCGCCTGCGCCACCATGATGAGCGTGCACAACTCGGTCGGCTGCGGGCCGGTCCTGCACTATGGCACCGATGCGCAGAAAGAACGCTACCTGGCGCGCCTGGCCAGCGGCGAGCTGATCGGCGCGTTCTGCCTGACCGAGCCGCAGGCCGGCTCCGAGGCGCACAACCTGCGCACGCGCGCCCGCTTCACCGACAACGGCTGGGTGCTCAACGGCAGCAAGCAGTTCGTCACCAACGGCCAGCGCGCCGGTGTCGCCGTAGTGTTCGCCTCGACCGAGCCCGAGCGCGGCAAGAAGGGCATCTCGGCCTTCCTGGTCCCCACAAACACCCCCGGCTTCATCGTCCACGCCCCCGAGAAGAAGCTGGGCATCCGAGCCTCGGACACCTGCGCGATCACGCTGGAAGACTGCACCGTACCGCAGGACGCACTGCTGGGCGAGCCCGGCGAGGGCCTCCGCATCGCGCTGTCAAACCTGGAAGGCGGGCGCATCGGCATCGCCGCGCAGGCAATCGGCATTGCGCGTTCGGCCTTCGAGGCGGCGTGCCGCTATGCATCGGAACGCATCCAGTTCGGCCGCGCCCTGCGCGAACACCCGCCCATCGCCAACATGCTGGCCGACATGGCCACCGAGCTGAACGCCGCGCGCCTGCTGGTGCACCGCGCCGCGCGCATGCGCAGCGAAGGCGTGCCGTGCCTGTCCGAAGCCTCGCAGGCCAAACTGTATGCGTCGGAACTGGCCGAGCGCGTGTGCTCCAAGGCGCTGCAGATCCACGGCGGCTACGGCTATCTCGAAGACTACCCGGTCGAGCGTCACTACCGCGACGCCCGCATCACCCAGATCTACGAAGGCACCAGCGAGATCCAGCGCATGCTGATCGCGCGCAGCCTGTAGTCCCACCATCCCTTGCCAACAGAACCAGACCTTCCGGAGACAACCATGACTGCCGTGCCCAAGACCGACAATGCCGTGCCGACCGTGCCGCTGCTGATCAATGGCGAATGGGTGGATTCGTCCGCCACCGAGTTCCGCAACGTGGTCAATCCCGCCACGCAGGAGGTGCTCGCACGCGTGCCGCTGGCCACAGCAAGCGAGGTCGCCGCTGCCGTGGGCGCCGCGCACCGCGCCTTTGCCACGTGGCGCCATACGCCCATCGGCGCGCGGCTGCGCGTCATGCTGCGCTTGCAGGCACTGATCCGCGAGCACAGCAAGCGTATCGCCGCCATCCTGACCGCCGAGCAGGGCAAGACCCTGGCCGATGCCGAGGGCGACATCTTCCGCGGGCTGGAGGTGGTGGAACACGCCTGTTCGATCGGCACCCTGCAGCAAGGCGGTTTTGCCGAGAACGTGGCCGCCACCGTCGACACCTACACGCTGCAGCAGCCGATCGGCGTCTGCGCGGGTATCACGCCGTTCAACTTCCCGGCGATGATTCCGCTGTGGATGTTCCCGATGGCGATCGTCTGCGGCAATACCTTCGTGCTCAAGCCTTCGGAGCAGGACCCGCTGTCCACCGTGGAGCTGGTCAAGCTGGCGCTGGAAGCCGGCGTGCCGCCGGGCGTGCTGAACGTGGTGCACGGCGCCAAGGACGTGGTCGATGCGCTGTGCACGCACCCGGACATCAAGGCCGTGTCGTTCGTGGGCTCGACCGCCGTTGGCACCCACGTCTACAACCTGGCCGGCGCGCACGGCAAGCGCGTGCAGTCGATGATGGGCGCCAAGAACCATGCTGTCGTGCTGCCTGATGCGCACAAGGAGCAGACGCTGAACGCGCTGGCCGGTGCAGGCTTCGGCGCGGCCGGCCAGCGTTGCATGGCCACCTCGGTGATCGTGCTGGTGGGGGCGGCACGCGACTGGGTGCCCGACCTGGTCGAACGCGCCAAGACCCTGAAAGTCGGCGCCGGCGCCGAGGCTGGCACCGATGTCGGCCCCGTGGTATCGGTGGCGGCAAAAGAACGGATCCTCGGCCTCATCGCCGCCGGCGAGCGCGAAGGCGCGACGCTGGTGCTGGATGGCCGTGGCGTGGAGGTGCCGGGCTATCCGCAGGGCAACTTCATCGGCCCGACCATCTTTACCGATGTCCGGACCGACATGTCGATCTACACCGAAGAGATCTTCGGGCCGGTGCTGGTGGTGGTCGGCGTCGATACGCTTGACGAGGCCATCGCCCTGGTCAACCGCAACCCGTTTGGCAACGGCACCGGAGTGTTCACGCAGAGCGGCGCCGCGGCGCGCAAGTTCCAGAGCGAGATCGACGTGGGCCAGGTCGGCATCAACATCCCCATCCCGGTGCCGGTGCCCTACTTCAGCTTCACCGGATCGCGTGGCTCCAAGCTGGGCGACCTGGGTCCGTATGGCAAGCAGGTGGTGCAGTTCTATACGCAGACCAAGACGGTGACGGCGCGGTGGTTTGATGACGCGACGGTCAACGATGGGGTGAACACCACCATCAGCCTGAAGTAATCGGCCGACATTCAAGAACGACACGGAAGGAGACCCCATGCATATCGCCTTCATCGGCCTGGGCAACATGGGCGCGCCCATGGCGCGCAACCTGCTCAAGGCCGGCCATACGCTGACCGTATTCGACCTCAACGCTGCGGCGGTGGCGTCGCTGTGCGCCGAGGGCGCCGCCACCGCGGATTCCGCCCGCAAGGCGGTGGCCGAAGCGGACTTTGTCATCACCATGCTGCCCGCCGCCGCCCATGTGCGCAGCGCCTACCTGGGCCCGGAAGGCGTGCTGGCGGGCGTGCGCCCGGGCGTGCCGCTGGTGGACTCAAGCACCATCGACCCCGCCACCGTGCGCGAACTGGCCGCTGCCGCCGAGGCGCACGGCAATGCGCTGGCCGATGCACCGGTCTCCGGCGGCACCGTTGGCGCGCAGGCCGGCACGCTGACCTTCATGGTCGGCGCCTCCGAAGCGCTGTTCGCCCAGGTGCGCCCGGTGCTGGCCGGCATGGGGCGCAACCTGGTCCACTGCGGCGGCACCGGCACCGGCCAGGTCGCCAAGATCTGCAACAACCTGATCCTCGGCATCTCCATGATTGGCGTATCCGAGGCGATGGCGCTGGGCGTCAAGCTCGGCATCGACGCCAACGTGCTGGCCGGCATCGTCAATACCTCCACCGGCCGCTGCTGGGCCTCGGATACCTGCAACCCCTGGCCCGGCGTGATCGAGACCGCGCCGGCCGGGCGCGGCTACACCGGCGGCTTTGGCGCTGACCTGATGCTCAAGGACCTGGGCCTGGCCAACGACGCCGCGCGCAGCGTGAAGCAGCCGCTGTTCCTGGGCGCGCTGGCGCAGCAGGTCTACCAGGCCGTGAGCCATGCCGGCGACGGCCAGCTCGACTTCTCCGGTGTGATCCGCCAGTATCTGTCCGCCGCCGACAAGGAGGGCAAGCAATGATCGAGTTCGCCCTGCAAGGCCACGTCGCCACGCTGACGCTGAGCCGCCCGCCCGCCAACGCCTTCACTGCAGAAGGCCTGCAGCAACTGCGCGAGCTGGTGGCAAGGATCGACGCCAACCCCGCAGTGCGCGCCGTGGTGGTCACCGGTGCCGGCGCGAAGTTCTTCAGCGCCGGCGCGGACCTGAACGGCTTTGCCGAGGGCGACCGCGCCCATGCCCGCGTGATGGCGCAGCAGTTCGGCAGCGCCTTCGAGGCACTGCAGAACGCGCGGCCCGTGGTGATCGCCGCGATCAACGGCTATGCCATGGGCGGCGGGCTGGAATGCGCCCTGGCCTGCGATATCCGCATCGCCGAGGAACAGGCGCAGATGGCCCTGCCCGAAGCCGCCGTCGGCCTGCTGCCGTGCGGCTGCGGCACCCAGACGCTGCCGTGGCTGGTGGGCGAAGGCTGGGCCAAGCGCATGATCCTGACCAACGAGCGCGTGGATGCCGCCACGGCGTTGCGCATCGGGCTGGTGGAAGAAGTCGTGCCGCGCGGCCAGGCCTTCGCCACCGCGCTGGCGATGGCTGAGCGCGCCTGCAATGTCAGTCCCCGGGCCGCCGCCCACAGCAAGCGGCTGGTACATCTGGCGCGCCAGGGCGTGCCGCGCCAGGCTGCGCTGGCCCTGGAGCGCGAGCGCTTTGTCGACCTGTTCGACGATGTCGACCAGCGCGAGGGGGTCAACGCCTTCCTCGAGAAACGAACGCCGCAATGGCGCAACGCCTAGGAGGCCGCCGTGCGCCTGACTGAAGAGACCAAGGCCGCCAACCTGGATGCCGCCGAGCCGGAGGTGCTGTTCCAAGTCGTCAACGGTGTCGGCATTGCCACGCTGAACCGGCCGCGCCAGCTCAATGCCCTGTCGTACCCGATGATCGTCGCGCTCGGTGCGCAGATGGAAGCCTGGGCGCAGGATGACGCCGTCCGTGCAGTGGTGCTGCGCGGCGCCGGCCCCAAGGCCTTCTGCGCCGGCGGCGACATCCGCGCGCTGACCGACAGCTACCGCGACAGCACCCCGCTGCACCGGCGTTTCTTTATCGACGAATACACGCTGGACTACCGCCTGCACCGCTACCCCAAACCGCTGGTGGCGCTGATGGACGGCATCGTCATGGGCGGCGGCATGGGCCTGGCGCAAGCCGCACACCTGCGCCTCGTCACCGAACGCTCGCGCGTGGCCATGCCCGAAACCGGCATCGGCCTGGTGCCGGACGTGGGCGCCAGCCATTTCCTGTCGAAGCTGCCGGTGCAGCTGGCCCTGTACCTGGGGCTGACCGGGGTCACCATCGGCGCGGCTGATGCCCTGCTGTGCGGGCTGGCCGACGCCGCGGTCGACAGCGCCACACTGGCCGGCCTGGAGCAGACGCTCGACGGCATCGCCTGGAGCGAGGACGCGCTGTCAGACCTGCGCCATGCGCTGGTGCGCGAGCATGTCGCCAGCGCCGCCGACGCACCGCTGCTGCAAGTGCTGCCGGCCTTGCTGCGGCATTTCCCCGCGCATGCAACGCTGCCCGAGATCCTGGCCGGACTGGCCTGCCAGGACGACCCGGCCTACTCCGCCTGGGCCACCCGCACTATCGACGTGCTGCGCACCCGCTCGCCGCTGTCCGCCTGCGCCACGCGCGAGCTGCTGCTGCGCGGCCGCCGCATGGACCTGGCCGACTGCTTCCGCATGGAGCTGGCGGTGGTGGTCAGCACGTTTTCGCAGGGGGATTTCATCGAAGGCGTGCGTGCGCTGATCGTCGACAAGGACAACACGCCGCACTGGCGCATCACCAGCTATGACGCCGTCGATGACGCCGCCGTGCAGGCGCTGTTCCGGCCGTGGTGGGCGCCGGGCGAACAGCCGCTGCCCCTCGCCCTGCCCGCCTGAGCGGATGCGCCATTGTGAGCCTCGACGCGCTGCTGGCGTGCAGCCCCTGGGCGGCAGCACTGACCCCGGAACAACGCCAGCGCGTGCGCGCCGAACTGCGTGAACGTGCCGTGCCGCAAGGCGCCTATGTCAGCCGCAAGGGCGACCTGGCCGACAACTGGCTTGGCATCGCACAGGGCCTGGTCAAGGTGCATTGCGCATCGCCATCGGGCAAGCGCGCCACCCTGACCGGCGTGCCGGCCGGCGGCTGGCTTGGCGAAGGCTCCCTGCTCAAGCGCGAGGCGCTGCGCTATGACGTGGTCGCGCTGCGCGATTCAAGCATCGCCTGCATGCCTGCGGCGACGTTCCGCTGGCTGCAGGAGACCAGCCTGCCCTTCAACCGCTATCTGCTAGACCAGCTCAACGAACGGCTGGGCTTGTTCATCGCCACCGTCGAGCATGAGCGGCTGCACGGCATCGAAGGCCGCGTGGCCCGGGCGCTGGCCACGTTATTCCATCCCGTGTTATGTCCTGGGCTGGGTCCGGCGTTGCATCTGACACAGGAGGAAGTCGGCCTGCTGGCGGGCATCTCGCGCCAGCGGGCCAATGCCGCGCTCAAGGTGCTGGAGCAGCATGGGCTGGTGCGCGTCGACTATGGCGTCGTGCACGTGCTGGAGCTGGAAGGATTGCGGCGGTATTGAGCGCCGGGGCTGTCCGGCATCGCTACGCGCCGCCAACGGGCGAACGTTGCTAGGGCAGATATAGCTCCGTGGCATCGGACTCAACACCGCCATCGGCGCCACCTGTCACCAGCACCCGCCCGTCCGGCAACAGGGCGGCGGCGACCCCGCTGAGCGGAACGGACACGGAGGCTGCTGCGGTCCAGGCATTGGCATCCGGGTGATAGATCTCCGCACTTGCCGGGAGGCTTCCCCCCACTGCCAGCACCCTGCCATCGGCCAGCAGAATCAGGGCAGGCAACAGACGCCGGGCGTTCATGGTGCTGCCGGTCCAGCCTGACGTTGCGGGACCGTACACCCAGGCCTGCGGGGCACCGGCAAAGTCCCCCACGACCAGTACCTTCCCACTGCCCAGCAGGACGGACTGCACGACGTTGTGCGACCCGCCGGGGAACGGCACTGTCACGCTGGCGCCACTGCCGCTCGCGGGGAACAACTCGGCTGACAGGACCGCTCCCGTGCTGTTGAGACCACCGACCACGAGCACGGTGGCGCCATCCGGCAGCAGTGTCGCGGCATGCTGGGTGCGCGGCGTTGTCAGAGTCATACTTGCCACGGTCCAGGCGCCGAGGGCGGGATCGTACAGTTCAGCGGTACTCAGGGGCGCCACCCCTGACTGATTGCCACCGATGACCAGGACTCTTCCATCCGGCAACAGCGTGGCCGTGTGCCTGACGCGAGCCGCTGCCAGGCTGCCGGTCGGGGTCCAGGTTCCGGTAGCCGGATCGAACAGCTCTGCCGAAGCCAGTGGCGTCGAGATACCCGATGCACCGCCAGCAACCAGGACCTTGCCATTCAGCAGGCGCGTGGCGGTGTGCTCATACCGGGGCATGCCAAGGCTTCCGGTCGCAGACCAGGCATTTACGCTGGAGTCATAGAGCGCAGCGCCTGTTGTCACGCCCCCCGCACCAATGCCGCCAGCGGTCAACACCTTGCCGTCGGCGAGCAGGGTTGCCGTGTGGTAGTGCTTCGCTTGCGGCATGGGTGCGGCAGCCACCCAACTGCCACGCGCCGTCACAGATATCCGCACCTGCGCTTGCACACTGCCCGCGCGATTGCTTGCGGTGATGGTGTAGCTGGCCTGCATCTGCACGGACTGTGGCGTACCGGCGATCACGCCGGTCTGTGTGTTCAGGCTCAGCCCGCCCGGTAACGCGGGCGCAACGGAGAAGCTGGCGACAGCGCCGCCGGTGACTTGCGGCGGGTTGGGAACGATGACCTCCCCCACCACGTACAGGGCTGCTGTATTGCAGTACTGGAGGCTGGCGGGCGGCGCGACCGCGGCCTGCACCTCCATGCGGAGTTCCGTCGTGGTACTGCCCGCCGAATTTGTGCCCGTGATGATGTAGAGCGCCTGCGCGGCCGCAGCGGCGGGCGTCCCGCTGATGACACCCGTTTGCGCATCGAAGGCAAGTCCGGCAGGCAGCGCGGGCGCAATGCTGTAGTGCGTGATCGCGCCACCGCTGCTGGTGGGGCCGCTGGCGGCAACAGGATCGCCAACGGTAAAGATGACGGCCAACGCCTGATACGCCAGGCCAGTCGGCGCCACCGTGCCGTCGCGCACCTCGATCTGCACGCGGGCAGTCGCCGAACCTGCGCTGTTCGTGCCGGTCACAACGTGGATCGTGGCAGCCGTGGTGGTTGTCGGCGTCCCGGCGATGACACCCGTGCCCTCATCGAGGCTCAGCCCCGCCGGCAACGGCGGCGCCACCATATACCGGGCGATCGCACCGCCGCTGGCGCTGGGACGATTCGGCACGATCGCCTCGCCTTGCACGTAGCTGGCGGATGGCATGCTGTAGTTGAGGCCTGCTGGCGGCTCGATTGCTGCATCTTCCTCGGCAACGCATCCGGACAGCATGGCTGCCCACAGCAAGGCCAGGACAACGAGGCAAGACTGGAGGAAGCGCCGCCAAACAGGATACGTGGACGCGTGCGCACGGCTGGCAAGGGAGATCATGGCAGAAGGACCCGGAAGTTATAGTTTTCCGGCGACCTTCTTGTCGGGCCGCCGCGATGCGCAAACATTAAAGCATCGCATCGCGGCACACCACATGACCCGTTCGGGGGAAATGAAAGGCCGGAATTAGGCCCCGCTCGCAGCCCCTCAGCCCTTCACGAGCCCGTCGGCCCGGAACATCGCCTTGATGCCCCGCACCGCCTGCCGGATGCGCGATTCGTTTTCGATCAGGGCAAAGCGCACATACTCGTCGCCATAGTCGCCAAAGCCGATGCCCGGCGAGACCGATACCTTGGCCTTGGCCAGCAGCTGCTTGGAGAATTCCAGCGAGCCCAGCGCGCGGTACGGCTCGGGAATCCGCGCCCAGATATACATCGACGCCTTCGGGATCTCCACCGGCCAGCCCGCTTCGATCAGCCCGCGCGCCAGCACGTCGCGGCGCGACTGGTACTGCGCGGCGATCTCGCTGACGCATTGCTGGTCGCCCTCCAGCGCGGCAATGGCCGCGATCTGCAGCGGCGTGAAGGTGCCGTAGTCGTGATAGCTCTTGATGCGCGTCAGCGCCGCCACCAGGTCCGGGTTGCCCACCATGAAGCCCACGCGCCAGCCCGCCATGTTGTAGCTCTTGGACAGCGTGAAGAACTCCACCGCGATGTCCTTGGCGCCCGGCACCTGCATGATCGACGGCGCCTTCCAGCCATCGAAGACGATGTCGGCATAGGCCAGGTCGTGCACCACGAAGATATCGTGCTTGCGTGCCAGCGCAATGACGCGCTCGAAGAAGTCAAGCTCCACGCATTGCGCGGTGGGGTTGGACGGAAAGCCCAGCACGATCATCTTCGGCTTGGGATAGCTGCCGCGGATGGCGCGCTCCAGCTCGGCAAAGAAATCGATGCCCGGCACCAGCGGCACCGAGCGAATATCCGCGCCGGCAATGACCGCGCCGTAGATATGGATGGGGTAGCTGGGATCGGGCACCAGCACCGTGTCGCCGCGGTCCAGCGTGGCCAGCATCAGGTGCGCCAGGCCTTCCTTGGAACCGATGGTGACGATGGCCTCGGTATCCGGGTCGATCTCCACGTCATAGCGTTCGCGGTACCAGTGCGCGATCGCGCGGCGCAGCCGCGGGATGCCCTTGGAGGCCGAGTAGCCGTGCGTATCGGGCCGCTGCGCCGCTTCAGTCAGCTTGGCCACGATATGCGCCGGCGTGGCGCCATCGGGGTTGCCCATGCTCATGTCGATGATGTCCTCGCCACGGCGGCGGGCGGCCATCTTCAGCTCGGCGGTGATATTGAAAACGTACGGGGGAAGGCGATCGATGCGCGCAAAGCGGCGCTTGCCAGAAGCGGCAGTCATGGAGGGAGTCCTTTACGTAAGCGCCCGGAACCGTCCGAGCGACGTCGGCAGCCGTTGTCTCGGCTGCCGGGACTCATGTTAGCGGGGATGCGGCCATTGCACAACCGGCGTGCGCAGATGCCTAGAGCCTGCCCCCCGGCAGACCGGTCGGCCGGTTCGCGGGCAGATGGCGCACGATGCAGTCCAGCGCGGGAGAATCGGAGCGCCCGCCCAGCGCCGCGCTGACCGAATCGCGGTACTGCTGCGCAGAGATGCGCTGGTAGTACAGGCGCGAGGTCTGGTCCAGCCAGTAGACGTAGTCGTCGTCGCTGCGGCTGCCGCTGGTGCGCAGCCAGTCGCTGATATTGTTCGTCCCGACGATCATGTTCGGGCACGCGGTCCGCAGCGAATCGAGATAGGCATTGAAGTCGGTCGCCTGGCGATTGCGCACGGCGTCCGGCGCACAGGCGGCCAGGATGGCAACGGATGCCGCGGCGGCGGCGATGATGCGCAACGGCTTGGATGCAGGCAACACGGCAGTCCTCCCGGCGGTGACGTTGCCTGCCATCTTATGGCAACGCCGCGCCCTCGTACACCATATCGCCGCCGTGGCTCAGTCGTCCAGCGTCTCGTGCACCGCCGCGTCGCCGCGCTTCCAGTAGGCCGATGCGCGGATGCGCTTCTTGTCGATGCCGCGCTCGCTGACCAGATACTGGCGCACGGCCTTCATCGCCGCCGCTTCACCAGCGGCCCACGCATAGCCCTCGCCGCGCGGCAGCGTGAGCTTGCGCAGCGCCCCTTCCAGCAGGCTGCCTTCCAGCCCATCGCCACGATTCAGCCAATGCACATCGCATTGCGCGGACGTCGGCAGCGGAATCTGCGCCGCGGCATCGCCTACTTCCACCACCACGATGGCGCGCGTATCGGCCCCGAGCTCTTCCAGGCGCCGGGCGATTGCCGGCAGCGCGGTATCGTCGCCGATCAGCAGGTGCCAGTCGAACGCCGTGGGCACCACGAACGAGCCGCGCGGCCCGCCCATGCCCAGGTACTGGCCCGGCTGCGCCTGGGCAGCCCAGGTCGAGGCGGGACCATCGCCATGCAGCACGAACTCGATATCCAGTTCCTGCTTCGCCGCGTCGTAGCGGCGCGGCGTGTAGTCGCGCGCGGCCGGCCGCGGCTGGCCTTCGGGGAAGGTGATGCCGTCCGGGGTGACCTGCGGCAACACCGGCTTGTCTGCGCCATCAACCGGGAAGAAGACCTTGACGTGGTCGTCGAACGACGCCGAGACAAAGTCCTGCAGATCAGCGCCGCCCAGCGTGACGCGCAGCAGCTGCGGTGACACCTGCGTGGTGCGCACCACCTGCAGCAGGCGCATCTTGAGCGGATGGCGCACGCGCTGCACAGTCAAGTCGCGTGCGGAGGCTTGGTTGTTCTCACTCATATTGGAAATCCTTGGGATTAAACCCGGCGCCTGCCGGGTCAGGTTGCCGATGGCCGCAGCCAGCGTCAGTGCCACGCGTCAGGCCTTGCGGACCGCTTCGATCTCAGCCGCCGCGCGCAGCAGGATTTCTGCGATGCGGCGCTGCTCGTCGGCGCCCGCATCGCTGCGCAGCGCAATGGCTCGCTTGATCGCGGCACGGGCCTGCATCAGCTCGGGCAGCCAGCCGCCCTGCTCCGGCTCAGCCTGCGGCTCGCCGCTCATGGCGCGCCGCATCCACTCCACCTTGCGCGCCACGTGGCGCAGCTTGGCAATCATCACCTCGACCCGCTCGCGGTTGGCCGCCAGGTGGGCCTTGCCGGGCTCGGACAGCTGGTAGCGCTTCTTGTTGCCTTCCGTATCGACGGTGGCGTAGCCGACTTCCTCCAGGTAAGTCAGGGCCGGGTAGACCACGCCGGGACTCGGCTTGTAGAAACCGTTGGTACGGGTCTCGATCGCCTTGATCAGTTCGTAGCCGTGGCTCGGCTTCTCTTCGAGCATGGCGAGCAGCAGCAACTGCAGGTCATCGGCGCTGAACTTGCGGCCCCGGCGCCAGCCTTCGCCGTCGAAGCTGCCGGGACCATCGGCGCCGCCCGGGCCGAAGCCGTCGTCATGGCCGCCGCCCCAGAAGCCGCCGCCGTGGCGGCCCATGGCGTGGTGGGCGAAGTGGCGCTCAAAGTGCGGGACAAGGCGCATCAACAGGTGACGGCCGCGGCCTGAGAAGCCCAAAGGGTGGGAATGATGGCGCATGATTACCTCCGATATGTCGTAAAACATATCTTACGATATATATCGTACGATCGGAAGTCAAGGCGACGCGGCAATTCCCGCCGCCCCGGGATTACCTCATGCGGTACCAGTGGCAGCCATCGGAACCGGTCTCGCGCACCGCCTCGCCCCGCTCCAGCAGGTAGTTCAGGTGCGCAATGCTTTCGCCGGTAGCCATCCCCAGCAGCCCGCCGCTTCCGGTGATGGGGCGCGAGAACAACTCACCAAACACATCCACCGCCCGCTTCGGCGTCCCCAACGCCCCACGCAACCGGTCCAGCGCCTGCATCTGGCTCGCCCGCAAATAATCGATGCGCGCATGCAGCCCACGGAACGGCTCGTTATGCGCCGGCAGCACCAGCACATCGTCCGGCACGGCGGCGCGTACCTTGTCGAGCGAGGCCAGCCAGTCCTGCATCGGATCGGCATCGGGCTCGGTCGGGAACACCGAGACATTGGAAGAAATGCGCGGCAGCACCTGGTCGCCGGACACCAGCAGCTTCAACGCCGGGCAGTACAGGCAGGCATGTTCGGGCGAGTGGCCGGTGCCGACGATGACCTGCCAGTCGTGCGCGCCGATGCGCACGGTGTCGCCATCGGACAGCCGGTGGAAGCTCTCGGGCAAGGCGTGGACATATTTGCCGAAGCCGCCGAAGCGGGTGCGGTACACCTCGATCGCTTCGTCGTCCCAGCCGGCCTTGCGATAGAAATCGGTCGCGTCATCCGGCGCCGCTCGTCCCGTATCCGCTGCCAGCACGCGGCACATCAGGTATTCCAGCCGCGTCATCCACAGCTGGCAATCGAACTTGCCGGTCAGCCACCCGGCCATGCCGATGTGGTCGGGGTGCATATGGGTCACGAACAGGCGCGTCAGGCCGCCGGCGAGCGGCCCGCTTTCGGCGAACAGCGCGCGCCAGGCCTGGGCGGTTTCCGGCGTCTGCAGCCCGGCGTCGACGGCGGCCCAGCCATTGCCGTCGCGGATGGCCCACAGGTTGATGTGGTTCAGGCCCAGCGGCATCGGCATGCGCAGCCACAGTACACCGGGCGCTACCTCGCAGGCGCGGCCGGGTTCGGGGGCGTCACCGCAGGGGTAGTCGAGTTCGGGCTTTTCGAGGGAGATGGGGGCAGCTGCGAGGGCGATGTCGGGAGAATGGGCGCTCATCGGTATCTGGGCCGGTGGGCCGGCCGTGCTGTGCGCAGTGGCCGGTGCGGCAATGCCCCGGCTCCGCGCGTTCTGGATAGCAGATACCTTAGCCCAGATGGGCGATTCATGCTACGCGCGCCCTGCCCGCGTTCCGTGGTGTGGAATAGCCGTGAGCTATCGGGCCGGCGCCGGCAGCACCTTGCCCGGATTAAGCAGGTTCAACGGATCAAGCGCCTGCTTCACCTGCCACATCAGCTCCAGCTCCACCTGGGACTTGTAGCGCGTCAGGTCATCGCGCTTGGCCACGCCGATGCCATGCTCGGCCGAGATCGAGCCGTTTTCCGCGTGGGCCATGCCGTCGACCAGCGCCGAGACCCGCTCATACCACTGAGCCAGGAACGCTTTGCCTGGCTGATCCCTGGGCCGCAGCGGGTTGAAGTGCACATTGCCGTCGCCCATATGGCCGTAGATCACCATGCGCGCGTCCGGCACCAGTTCCAGCACCTTGGCCGAGGCTTCCTCGACAAACGCGGCGATGCGCGACAGCGGCACCGAGACATCGCACTTGATGCTGCCGCCGGTGCGGGTCTGGGCGTCGGAGATCTCTTCGCGGATGCGCCAGAAGGTCTGGGCATCGGACAGGCTGGCGGCCACGGCGGCGTCCTGCACCAGGCCCTGGCTGAAGCCGGATTCGAGGATTTCCATCAGCGTAGCGTTCAGGCTTTCCGCATCGGTGCCGGAGGTGAGCTCGATCAGCACCATCCAGTCGTGCTTGTCCTGCAGCGGGGAAGCCACGTTACCAAGATACTCAAGCACCAGTTCCAGCGCGGGCCGCGAGATCAGCTCGAACGCGGTCACGGCCTGGCCGGACAGGCGCTTGGCTTCGCCCAGCAAGGCCACGGCCGCGGCGGGGTCCTGCACGGCGACAAAGGCCACGGCGCTGCTGCGCGGCTGCGGCGTCAGCTTGAGCACGGCGCCGGTGATGATGCCCAGCGTGCCTTCCGCGCCGACGAACAGGTGCTTGAGGTCGTAGCCGGTGTTGTCCTTGCGCAGGCCACGCAGCGACGAGTAGATGCGGCCATCGGGCAGCACTACTTCGATGCCGAGCACCAGGTCGCGCATATTGCCGTAGCGCAGCACCGCGGTGCCGCCGGCATTGGTCGACAGGTTGCCGCCGATCTGGCACGAGCCTTCGGAGCCGATGCGCAGCGGGAACAGGCGCTGCCGGGCCTCGGCGGCGCCGCGTGCCGCGCTCAGTGTGACGCCGGCCTGCACGGTCATGGTGTCGTTGATGGTGTCGATGTCCAGCACCCGGTTCATGCGGCTGAGGTTGACCACCACGGCGGTGCCGCTGTCGTCCGGTACGGCGCCGCCCATCAGCGAGGTATTGCCGCCCTGCGGCACCACCGGCACGCGCTGGGCGTGGCACCACTGCAGCACCTGGCTGACCTCTTCCGTCGATGACGGCAGCACCACTACCTGGGCCTGGCCGCGGTAGATGCCGCGGTAGTCGGTCACATAGGCCTGCGTGTCGGCGTCGCCGCTGCGGCAGGCGTTGGCGCCGACGATGGCATGCATCGCGCGCAAGGTGGTGTCTGGGGTCGGGAGGTCAGCTGGCATGTGTGTAAGGCCTAGGAAATACAGGTCAGTACGCGGCGGAGAGCTTGTCTGCAGCGGGAGCGTCCGCGGGCTGCGCACGGAACGATGCGGCAAGCTTGCGCGCGGCGTTGGCGTACAACATTACGTCCACGCCCGTGGCCACGAAGGTGCAGCCCAGGTCGAGGTAGCGGCGTGCCAGTGCCGGGTCCGACGTTAGCGTGCCGGCGGCCCTGCCGCTGGCGATGATGGTACGCATCGCGCCTTCGATGGCGGCCTGCACCTCCGGGTGTCCGGGGCGGCCGCGGTGGCCCATCGACGCAGCCAGGTCGGCCGGGCCGATAAAGACGCCGTCGATGCCATCCACCGCACAGATTGCTTCCAGGTTCTGCAATGCGGTGACGGTTTCGGCCTGCACCAGCAGGCAGACTTCATCGTCGGCCACATCGAGGTAGTCGGTGCGGGCGCTCCACTGCGAGGCGCGCGCAATCGCGCTGCCCACGCCGCGGATGCCTTGTGGCGGGTAGCGCGTGGCGCTGACCACCATGCGGGCCTGTTCCGCGGTATCCACCATCGGCACCAGCAGGCTGCGCGCGCCGATGTCGAGCAACTGCTTGATCAGCGGCACTTCACCGGCCACGGCGCGCACCACGGGCTGGACCGGGTATGGCGCCACCGCCTGCAGCGCGTGCAGCGTCGAGCGCAGGTCGTTGGGGGCGTGTTCGCCGTCGATCAGCAGCCAGTCAAAGCCTGCGGTGGCGGACACCTCGGCCAGGTACGGCGTTGCCATCGACAGCCACAGGCCGATCTGCGCCTGGCGGGCGGCCAGTGCGGTCTTGAAGGGATTGTTTGCGGGCATGGTGTGTTCCGGTTCGATGATCGATGGGCCCGGCGCTTCAGCCGAGCTGGCCCTGGCAAAGGTACTTGGTATGCATGTAGTCGTCCAGCCCGTGGCGCGAGCCCTCGCGCCCGTAGCCGGATTCCTTGACGCCGCCGAACGGCGCCGCCTCTGCCGCGATCGCGCCCTCGTTGATGCCGACCATGCCGGTTTCCAGCGCCTGCGCCACGCGCCAGATGCGGCGGATGTCGTTGGAGTAGAAGTAAGCAGCGAGGCCGAACGGGGTGTCGTTGGCGTCGCGGATCACCTCGGCTTCATCGCGGAAGCGGAAGATTGGCGCGACCGGGCCGAAGGTCTCTTCGCACGACAGCTCCATCGCGGGGGTCGCATCGGCCAGCACCGTTGGTGCGTAGTAGTGCGGGCCATCGGCGGTGCGCACGCGCTTGCCGCCGGTGACCACGCGCGCGCCCCGGGCGACGGCGTCTTCCACATGGCGTGCGATCTTGTCGACGGCGCGGGCATTGATCATGGGACCGATCTGCGCGGCCTCTTCCGTGGCCGGACCGACATGCAGCGCGCCAACGCGCTGTGCCAGGCGCTCGACAAAGGCGTCGTGCACGGCGTCGTGCACATAGACGCGGTTCGGGCACACGCAGGTCTGGCCACCGTTGCGGAACTTGGACGCCATCAGGCCATCGATCGCGGCATCGAGATCGGCGTCCTCGAAGACGATGAAGGGCGCATTGCCGCCCAGCTCCAGCGACAGCTTCTTCAGCGTGGCCGCCGATTCGCGCGCGAGGTGCTTGCCCACGGGCGTGGAGCCGGTAAAGGTGATCTTGCGCACGCGGCTGTCGGCCAGCCAGGCGTCGACCACGCCCGGCGTGTGCTCGCGCGATGCGGTGACGATGTTGAGCACGCCCGCGGGCATGCCGGCCTGTTGCGCCAGCCATACCAGCGCCAGCGCGGTCAGCGGCGTGTCCTCGGCGGGCTTGGCCACCACCGTGCAGCCGACGGCCAGCGCCGGGGCGATCTTGCGGGCAATCATCGCCAGCGGGAAGTTCCACGGCGTGATCGCAGCGACCACGCCCACCGGTTCCTTCAGCACCAGCAGTTTGCGGCCCGGCACGGCTTCGGCGACGATATCGCCGCAGATGCGGGTGGCCTCTTCGGCAAACCACTCGACATATGACGCGCCGTACTGCACCTCGCCGCGTGCTTCTTTGAGGGGCTTGCCCTGCTCCGTCGAGATGATGCGCGCCAGGTCTTCCTGGTGCGCGAGGATCAGCGCATGCCAGCGCTTGAGCAACTGGGCGCGTTCGCGCGCGGGCCGGCGGCTCCATGCCGGAAAAGCGGCAGCGGCGGCATCGACGGCAAGGCGGGCATCGCCGGCATCGCTGTCTGGCACGTTGGCAAAGGTCTCGCCGGTGGCCGGGTCGGCGACCTGCAGGCGGGCACCAAGGCCAGCATTGCACCACCGGTCGTCGATCAGGTTCTGGCTGCGCAGCAGCGCTTGCTCGGAAAGCGTCAGCATAAGTGTGGAGGAAAGGAGATTGGCGGGAGGCGGCTTAGCTGACGATGCCGAGGTGCCAGGGCACGAACTCGTTGTCGCCCAGGCCCAGCGCTTCGCTCTTGGTCGGCTCGCCGGAGGCTGCGCGCAGGATATGTTCGAAGATCCGCTGGCCCATCTGCGGCACGGTCAGCTCGCCGTCGAGCACCAGCCCGCAGTTGATGTCCATGTCTTCTTCCAGGCGGTGGTAAATCGCCGAGTTGGATGCGAGCTTGATCGTCGGCGCGGGCTTGGAGCCGAACATCGAACCGCGGCCGGTGGTAAAGCAGATCAGGTTGGCGCCGCTGGCGATCTGGCCGGTGACGGCCACCGGGTCATAGCCGGGCGAGTCCATGAACACAAAGCCGGCCTGGTCGATCGGCTCGGCGTATTCGTACACCGCCTGCAGCGGCGTGGTGCCGCCCTTCATGGCCGAGCCCAGCGATTTCTCGAAGATATTGGCCAGGCCGCCCTGCTGGTTGCCGTGGCCGACCACGCCGTTGAACTGGGCGTTGTGGCCGGCGGTGTAGCGCTCCCACCAGGCCAGGCGGTCCAGCAGCTTCTGGCCGACCTCGGGCGTCACCGCGCGGCGTGTGAGCATGAATTCCACGCCGTGGATTTCCGGGGTCTCGGACAGGATGGCGGTGCCGCCATGGCGCACCAGGATGTCCATCGCCGCGCCCAGCGCCGGGTTGGCGCTGATGCCGGAAAAGCCGTCCGAGCCGCCGCATTCCAGCCCGATCTTCAGATGGCTGGCCGATACCGGCTGGCGCACCGCGGCATTGGCCGCGGGCAGCATCGATTCGATCGCGCGAATGCCTGCGGCAATGGTGGCACGCGTGCCGCCGCTATCCTGCATCACCAGCGTATGCACTGCGGGGCCCGGCTCCAGCCCCTGCGATTCCACCAGCGATGCCACCTGGTTGCGCTCGCAGCCCAGGCCGACGATCAGCACGCCGGCCAGGTTGGGATGGCGCGCATAGCCGGCCAGCGTGCGGCGCAACACGTCGAAGTGCTCGCTCGGCGATGACATGCCGCAGCCGCTGGTCTGCGCGAAGGCGACCACGCCATCGACGTTCGGAAAGGCTGCCAGCCGCTCCGCTGTGAAATGCGCGGCGATCTGGCGGATCACGGTGGACGAGCAATTGACCGACGACAGGATGCCGATGAAATTGCGCGTGCCCACGCGTCCGTCCGGGCGCACAAAGCCGTTGAAGGTGGCGCGCCGGGCCTCGGGCACATAGTCCACCGGCCGCACGTCCTGGCAGAACGCCGGGTCGCGGTAGAAATCGACCAGGGTCAGGTTGTGCGAATGCACGTGGTCGCCCTGGGCGATATCGCGCGCGGCCACGCCGATGACGGTGTCGAACTTGCGCACCGGCGTGCCGGCCGCGATGGCGCAGGCAGCGATCTTGTGGCCGGCCGGCACCTGCGCGCGCACGCGCACGGCGGGGTCGGCCAGCTGCTGGCCAAGGCTGAGGTCGCTGCGGGCGACCAGCACGTTGTCGTTGGCGTGCAGGCGGATGACGGGATTCGGATTCACTTGGACTTGGCCTTGGACGGCAATCAGCCTTGCTGCAGCAGTTCTTTCAGCTTGAGGCGCTGGATCAGCTGGGTTTCCTGGTCATAGACGCTGGCCACGTACTTCTTGTAGTCAGGACCGTCCAGGTACATCACGGGCGCATCCAGGCGCGCCGCCACCTGCTTGAACTCGTTGCTGGCCACCGCGGCGCGGAAGGCGTCGCGCAGCTTCTTTTCCACGGCGGGCGGCAGGCCCTTCGGGGCGCCGATGCCGTTGGGCGCTTCCACCACCACGTTGTAGCCCAGCTCCTTGAGCGTCGGCGTGTCCTTGAAGCGGGTCGCGCGCTGTTCGCCCCAGGTGGCCAGCAGGCGCAGCTTGCCGGCTTCCACGTGCGGCGCCCACGAGCTGGAATCGGCCAGCAGGTCCACCTGCCCGGCCAGCACGTCCTGCAGCGCTGCGGCGCCGCCCTTGTAGGCGATCGCGTTGAACTGGATGCCCGCGGCCAGCGCGAACTGCTCCATGCCGACGTGGGTGGCCCCGCCGATGCCGGCGTGCGCATAGGTGATCTTGCCGGGGCTGGCCTTGGCGGCGGCCACCACGTCCTGCAGCGTCTTGTAGCGCGAGCCGGCCGGCACGGCGATGCCGAAGGTCTGGCCCGAGGTACGCGCCAGGTAGGTCAGCTCGGTGCGCGGGTCCAGCTGCAGCATGCCGAGCTGCGCGAAGCGCGTCACCGAGATCGGGATCTGGCCGATGGTGTAGCCGTCCGGATTGGCGCGCGCCAGGGCCTTGGTGCCGATCATGCCGGAGGCGCCTGCGCGGTTCTCGACCACGATCGACTGCTTGAGTATGCCACTGGCCACCTGGCACAGCGCGCGCATTGACTGGTCAGCGGTGCCGCCCACCGGCCAAGGGCAGATAAAGGTGATGGGACGATCGGGATACTCGGCGGCCAGCGCCCGTGCAGCAGGCAGCAGCATGCCGGCAGCACCCGCTGCAGCTCCGATGAGCAGGCGGCGGCGCTTGGAATCGATGGGGAATCCTTGGGTCATTTGCGGGTGTCTCCGATGTTTTCATTATCGGCGGGACCGGCGCAGCCAGCCTCGTCATGCCCGCATTCTGTCGCGCCTCAACATAACAATCCAATCAAAGAACGGCATTGCTTCATAACCTTAAGGTTAGATAGACTGGCGGGCATGGTACAGATCGATCGCGCGCTGCGCTCCAATATCAAGCTGCGCCACCTGCAACTGCTGGTGGCGCTGGATGAGTTCCGCCACCTCGGCCGCACAGCGGAGTTCCTGTCCGTGAGCCAGCCGGCAGTGTCCAAGGTGCTGACCGAAGTCGAAAGGATGCTGGGTCTGTCGCTGTTCACGCGCTCCACCCGCGGCACCGAGCCCACCCCCGCCGGTGAATCGCTGGTGCGCTTTGCGCGCTCGGTGCTGGCCCAGTACGAGCAGACCCGCGACGAGATCGCCGCGGTGCAGAGCGGCGCTTCCGGCCGCATCCGCGTGGGCTCGATGGGGGCGGCGCTGCCGGTGCTGCTGGCGCAGGCCGTGGGCACGCTCAAGGACCGCCACGCGCGCGCCACCGTGCTGGTGGAGGAAGGCGACCTGACCCACCTGCTGCCCAAGCTGCGGCTGCGCGAGCTGGACCTGATCGTGGGCCGGCTGGAGCCGGGCTATGCCGCGCCGGACCTGCTGACCGAAGCCCTCTATGAAGAACCGATGGTGGTCGTGGTCCGGCGCGGCCACAAGCTGGCGCGCAAGGCCCGCCCCAGTTGGGCCGACCTGGCGGCGATGCCCTGCGTGCTGCCGCCGCCGTGGGCCTCGCTGCGCGTGAAGATCGAGCAGGCCTTCTATCGGCACGGCCTGCACCCGCCGCAGGATGTCATCGAGACCTCGTCCTACCTGGCGCAGGCCACCTTTGTCGGCCAGCGCGGCGCGGCCGGCTTCATGGCTGAGTCGGTGGCGCTGTCGTTGCAGGAGGAAGGCCAGTTGCACGTGCTGAAGATGGCCGTGCCGGTCGACTTGCCCCCGGTCGGCATCATCACGTTGCGCGAGCGGGCGCCGTCGCTCGGCACCGACCAACTGGTGGAATGCCTGCGCGAGGCTGCGGCGCAGATCAGAGCCGTCTAGCCTGCGCGCGCCATCAACACGGGCACCGAAGTGGCCAGCAGCGCCACGCCGGATACGGTCAGCAGCGTCAGCACGACCTTGCGGAAGGTGGCCTCGCTGATACCCAGGTAAAGCCGCGTGCCCAACAGCGTGGGCACCAGCATTGCGGGCGCCACCACCAGGAACATCGGCAGCATCTCGCGCGTGACGATGCCCTTGCCCACATAGGCGGCCATGGTCATGGCCAGCGTGGCGAGGTTGAAGTTCTGGATCACCGCGCGCTGCTCGTCCTTGTCGAAGCCGCGCAGCGTGCACCACAGCGTGGGGATCACGCCGGTAAAACCACCGATGCCGCCCATCACGCCGCCGGCCGCACCGGCCACGCCATCGGCCACGCGCCCGCCCACGCCGATATGGGGCAACTTGCGCACCATCAGCATCACCGGGCACCACAGGGTTAGGAAGCCGCCGAGCACTACCTTGAACCACTGTGCGTCGAGCATCGGCAGGATCGCCACGCCCAAGGGGATGCCGGCCACGCCGCCGGCCACGAACGGCCACAGCCTCCGCCACGACAGCCCGCGCCGCACCGACACCGCCGCCAGCAGCTGGCCGGTAAGCGCGCCGAACACGGTCATGGCCGACGCCAGCTGCGGCTCGATCGCCCAGGCCCAGAACGACATCGCCACCATGCCGAAGGCAAAGCCCGACAGCCCCTGGACAAAGCCGGCCACGGCGGCGCCGGCGATCACGATCAGCAAGGTGGAATCCATGGCAAGCAGGGCTGCGTCAGGTAGTGGCAGACGCGATGTTCAAGGGCTTCTGAGAAGCGCATGACTATGCACTTCTTTGCCCCGCTTGTCAGCCGCTGACTCTGCTGCGCCGCGCAAAACTGATACGGTATTTTTTCAATGAGGTGATGCTGTTCTGTTCGTCCCGGCTCCGTTAGCATGGTTGCCATCGACAAGGGCACCGGGCCGCTTTAAGCGGCGCCGGCGGCACCGGGTGCGGCGATATGTCACCCGTACGCCACCGGTAGCAACAGTGCCCTTTGCTGCGCGCGCGGCGTACACTACGCTTTACCGCACGCGCCTACGGCCCGCGCCCCGGCGCGCCCTGCCGACCGGCCCCGGCCTGCCAGACGGCAGTGCCGCGCCCGTCCCAGGCGTGCGCCAGGCCAGCGCCACGGAGAACAACAATGTTTGGTTTGACCGCGCTCGACCTCGCCCGCACGCAGTTTGCGTTCACGATTTCTTTCCACATCATTTTTCCGGCGATCACCATCGGCCTGGCCGCCTACCTGGCGGTGCTGGAAGGCTGCTGGCTGCGCACGCAGCGCACGCATTACCGCGACCTCTACCACTTCTGGTCCAAGATCTTTGCCGTCAATTTCGGCATGGGGGTGGTGTCCGGGCTGGTGATGGCCTACCAGTTCGGCACCAACTGGAGCTTCTTCTCCGAGTTCGCGGGCAGCATCACCGGGCCATTGCTGACCTATGAGGTGCTGACCGCGTTCTTCCTGGAAGCGGGCTTCCTGGGCGTGATGCTGTTCGGCTGGAACCGCGTCGGGCCGGGGCTGCATTTCTTTGCCACGGTGATGGTGGCGCTCGGCACGCTGATCTCCGCCACCTGGATCCTGGCATCCAACAGCTGGATGCAGACGCCGGCGGGCTTCGAGATCATCAACGGCCGCGTGGTGCCGACCAACTGGTTCGAAGTCATCTTCAACCCGTCGTTCCCCTACCGCCTAGTGCATATGAGCGTGGCGGCGTTCCTGGCCACGGCGCTGTTCGTCGGCGCCTCCGCCGCCTGGCACCTGCTGCGCGGGCGCGACAACCCCGCCATCCGCAAGATGCTGTCGATGGCGATGTGGATGCTGCTGATCGTCGCGCCGATCCAGGCCGTGATCGGCGACATGCACGGCCTGAACACGCTCAAGCACCAGCCCGCCAAGATCGCCGCGCTGGAAGGGCACTGGGAGAACAAGGGCAATGAAGGCCTGCCGCTGCTGCTGTTCGGCTGGCCCGACATGGCGCGCGAAGAGACGCGCTTCGCGGTCGAGGTGCCGCGCCTGGGCAGCCTGATCCTGACCCATACCTGGGACGGGCAGATCAAGGGCCTGAAGGAGTTCGCGCCGCAGGACCGGCCCAATTCCACCATCCTGTTCTGGTCGTTCCGCGTGATGGTGGGGCTGGGGCTGCTGATGATCCTGCTGGGCGTGTGGAGCCTGCTGCTGCGCCGGGGCGAGCGCATGTACCGCTCGCGCGGCTTCCTGCATATGGCGCTGTGGATGGGGCCCACCGGCCTGATCGCCATCCTGGCCGGCTGGTTCACCACCGAGGTCGGGCGCCAGCCGTGGGTGGTCTACGGGCTGCAGCGCACCGCCGACGCGGTGTCGCCGCACGGCGTGCCAGAGCTGGCGGTGACGCTGGCGATCTTCGTGGTGGCGTACTTCTTCGTGTTCGGCGTCGGCATCGCCTACATGATGCGGCTGGTGCGCAAGGGTCCGGCGCTGGAAGAAACCAAGCCGGAAGGCGGCCCCGGACGCGAGCATACGCCGGCACGGCCATTGTCAGCGGTGGATGACGACGAAGCGCTCGCCCCCGCCACCACTGCACGCACCCGGAGCTGACACCATGGGCATCGACCTCTCGCTTCTCTGGATCGTCATCATCTTCTTCGGCGTGATGATGTACGTGGTGATGGACGGCTTCGACCTGGGCATCGGCATGCTTTACCCGTTCGTGCCGGACCGGCATGACCGCGACGTGATGATGAATACTGTCGCGCCGGTCTGGGACGGCAACGAGACCTGGCTGGTGCTGGGCGGCGCCGGGCTGCTGGCGGCATTCCCGCTGGCGTATTCGGTGGTGCTGAGCGCGCTCTACCTGCCGCTAATGCTGATGTTGCTGGGCCTGATCTTCCGCGGCGTGGCGTTCGAGTTCCGCTTCAAGGCCAACGACCGCGAGCGCCCGGTGTGGGATGCCGCCTTTATCCTGGGCTCGGCCACGGCCAGTTTCTTCCAGGGCGTGGCGCTGGGCGCCTATATCGATGGCATCAAGCTGGAGGGCCACCGCTTTGCCGGCGGCCCGCTGGACTGGCTCACGCCCTTCCCGCTGTTCTGCGGCGTGGGGCTGATGGTGGCCTACACGGTGCTGGGCAGCACCTGGCTGATCATGAAGACCGAGGGCGAGCTGCAGCAGCGCATGATCAAGCTGACCGGCACGCTGGCGTGGCTGCTGCTGGCGGTGATCGCCGTGATCAGCCTGTGGACGCCGCTGACGCATCCCGAGATTGCCGAGCGCTGGTTCAGCCTGCCCAACCTGTTCTGGTTCTCGCCGGTGCCGATCCTGGTGGCGCTGTGCATGTTCATGCTGATGCGCGCGCTGCGGCACGAACCGGATATCTCGCCGTTCATGTACGCGCTGGGGCTGGTGTTCCTGGGCTACAGCGGGCTGGCAATCAGCGTCTGGCCCAATATCATCCCGCCGGGAATCTCGATCTGGGACGCCGCCGCGCCGCCGCAAAGCCAGGGCTTTGCGCTGGTAGGGGCGCTGTTCATCATCCCCTTCATCCTGATGTACACGGTGTGGGCCTACTACGTGTTCCGCGGCAAGGTGCGCCACGGCGAGGGCTACCACTGATGGATATGGATACACAGCGCCCGGGGACCGGCACCTGGCTGCGCCGCATCGGCTGGCTGGTGCTGATCTGGGCCGCCAGCGTGGCGGCACTGGGCGTGGCCGCGTGGGTGCTGCGGATCATCATGCAGGGCGTCGGCTTGCGCAGCTGACGCCCCGCCCAAGGGCAACGCCGTCCTCAGAGCTGGACCGAGGCCTCGCCGATGCCATCGAACTCCGCAGTCACCAGGTCGCCTGCCGATGCGTCCAGGATGCCGACCCAGGTGCCGGTGGTGACGACCGTGCCGGCCTCTACGCGTCGCCCGTCGCGCGTGGCGTGGCGCAGCCAGGCGACCAGTCCATAGGCCGGATCGCCCAGCGCGTGGGTGCCGCGGCGCTCGGTCGCTTGCGTGCCGATCCGCACCCGGCAATGCTGTGCTGCCCAGTCCCGCGCGGCATAGTCACGCCATTCGCCAAGCACCAGGGCGCCGTGGGACTGCAGGTCGGCCAGCTTCAGCAGCGCGGGCGTGGCGAGATACTGCCGCCAGCGCGAATCGACGACTTCAATCGACACCGCCATCGCATCGATCAGCCCGGCCGCACCGGCAAAGTCGAGCGCGGCAGCCTGCGCGGCGTCAACACCCTGCCCCAGCCGCAACGCAATTTCCGCCTCGATGCCGCGCCATGTGAAATGCCAGTCGCCGGCATGCGCTGGGCTGGTCCAGACCCCGGCCGGAGGCAATTGGGCATGTGTCAGCACCGCTTCGCGCGAGGCACCGCCGGATTTCCAGTAGCCGGCGCCTGACACTTGCCAGCCAAGCGCGCGGGCCACGGCCGACTGTACGGCGTAGGCCTGTTCGGCATTCTCAAGCACGGTGGCAAATTGCTCTGCATCGGCGCAGCCCTGTTCGCTACGCGCGCTGAGCAGGGCCTGCGCGACCCGATCGATATTGGAAGATGTCATGCCTTGGGTATTTCCTTGAATGAGGGATGAATATTGCCCGGTATCCCGCTCCCGGCAAGCGCGCGCAGCACGCTGCCGGGAGCGGGCCGGTCTCAGGAACCGCTGGCGCTGGCCGCGGTGCCACTGACCGCAGGCCCGGGTTCGTCGTCGGCGGCGGTCTCGCCCATGGCGCGGCCGAAGGTTTCCGGCGCGAACTGCACGGCCAGCGCAAACACTGCGTACATCGCCGCGAGCATGCTGAACATGCCGCCAACGCCGTAGGTTTCGAACACGCGCCCGCTGATCAGCGGCGTCAGCGCCCCTGCCAGGGTGCCGAGCGCCAGGATCAGCGAGGTGCCGAACGCGCGGACGTGGGTGGGATACTGCTCCGGCGCGAAGATCCAGATCGACGTGTTCAGCAACACCACGCAGAAGGTGAAGGCCGCGCCGAACAGCAGCACCAGGCCCACGTTATACGTCAGGAAGCCGAAGCACAACCCGGCCGCGCAGGCCAGTCCCGCGCCTATCGTCAGCACCCGCTTGCGCGGAAAGTGATAGCCGCAGTACGACGCCGCGAGCGCGCCAAACAGGCTGCCGCTCTGCATCACCATGGTGAAGAGAAAGCTCTTGGAGATGGTGTAGCCCTGCGACATCAGGATGGTCGGCATCAGCGTCAGCACCGAGATCTGCGCGCCGTACGTCATGGACACCGCAATCCCCAGCGCGATCGTGCGCCGTCCCAGGCGGCCCTTGAAGATGTCGCTCAGGCTCACCTTGGTGCGCGGCGCGTCGTCCTGGATCGCGGCCTTGATATAGGGCGTCGGCTCGACGTCGAGCTTGCCCAGGCGGCCGGATGCGAGCACCGACAGCACCCGGTTGGCCTCGTCCACGCGCCCCTTGGACAGCAGGAAGCGCGGCGTCTCCGGAATAAAGCGCCGGTAGAACACGACGAAGAATGCCGGCAGCACCAGGCAGGCAAACAGCCAGCGCCAGCTGTCCGGACCCGGGAACATGGCGAATACCGCCAGGCCGAAGGCCGGTGCCAGCATATTGCCCAGGCCGCCGCTGCCCACGCTGACCAGCCCCACCGCGGTACCGCGGAAGCGCGTCGAGCACAGCTCGGCCAGCATGGTCACGGCGATCGAGATCTCCCCGCCCAGGCCGATGCCGACGATAAAGCGGCCCACCGCCAGCACCCCATAGTTCGGTGCCAGCGCGCAGATGATGGCGCCCAGCGTGAACAGCAGCAGGTTGGCGCTCAGCATCGTGCGCCTGCCGTAGCGGTCCGCGATATAGCCGGAGCCGATGCGTCCCAGCGCGGCGGCGCTGAAGGTCAGCGTATTGAGAAAGCCGATCTCCGCCACCGAGATGCCCCACTGCTCGCGCAGCATGGGGCCGATCAGGCCGACGGCGTTCTGTTCGAAGACATCGAACATCACCCCGAGCATGATCATGAAGATGATCTTCTTGTGCGATGCCGTCACCCCGATGCCATCCATGGCTCGGTCGAGCTCATGCTGCTGTGGGGAATTCGGCGATTGAACTACAGTTTCTGCGCCCATCTTTGTCTCCTCCTCGTTTCGAGGTTGTCGCGCTATGTCCGCGACCATGTCGCCGCCGTGTCCGGGGCGTTTGTAGAGCAGCGATAAAACTTCGTTCCGGCGCGCGCCTATTCCAGCGCGGGCGTCGAGTGCGGCGGCCGGCGCGCGCGCAAGGCCTGCTCGGCCGCATAGGCCAGCCGTATCAGCACGGGTTCGGTGAAAGGCAGGCCAAAGAACTCCAGCCCGACCGGCACACCCTGGGGTGCGTTGCCGTCCGGCGCTGAGAATCCGGCCGGAATCACGATGGCCGGAAAGCCGGTGGCCGACGCAAGCACGCCGTTGCGCTCTGCCTGGGTCTCGCCGACCGGCACCACCAGGCGCCGCTGGTGCGGAAATGCCAGCGCATCAAGCCGATGCCGCGCCATCAGGTGCTGCAGCCGCTGGCGCAATGCCTGCTGGCGCTGCAGGCGTTCGCGGTACTCCCCTTCCCGCTCGCTCAGCGCTGCTGCGGTGGCGAGGGTTCCCGCCACGCTTGGATGGACAGAGCCGGCAGCGATGATGTCCTTCATCGATCGCACCGGGACGCCGGGGGGCAGCCCGGCCAGGTAGGCATCGAGATCGCGCTCCATCTCGTAGTGGTGCACAAGCGTGGAGGCCAGCAACTCATCCGGGCTGATGGCGTCGTCAAGGGCGACCAGCTCGGCGCCTTGTGCAGCGATGGTGGCCAGCGCTGCCTGCATCACGGCGTTGACGGGACGGTGCACATCCTGGTCGCCGAAGAAATGGCGCAGCACGCCGATGCGCGCGCCCCTGAGTCCGTCGCGGTCAAGGCTGGCGGCATAGCTCGCCGGGATGTGGGGCGCGCCCTGGCTGGTGACCGGGTCGGCCGGGTCATAGCCGGCGATGACATCGAGCAGCAGCGCCGTATCGGCGACAGTGCGGGTGATCGGGCCGATGGTGTCCTGCGTCAGCCCGCAAGGGACCAGCCCGGCCCGGCTGATCAGGCCCATGGTCGGGCGCAGGCCGACCAGGTTGTTTGCCGAGGCCGGCGAGCGGATGGAATTGACCCCGTCGGTGCCGATGCCAAGCAGGCCGAAGCTGGCTGCGATGCCGGCGCCGGTCCCGCCGCTGGAACCGCCGGGCGTGCGGGTCAGGTCATAGGGATTGAGGGTCTGGCCAGACAGGGTGCTGACCGTCTCGCCGCCGGAGGCAAGCTCGTGCAGGTTGGTCTTGGCCAGGACGATGGCGCCCGCCTCGCGCAGCCGGCGGATGACGAAGGCATCGTCGGTGGACAGGTTGCCGCGCAGGCAGGCGGCGCCGGCCGTGGTTTCCATGCCGCCGCATTCGATGTTGTCCTTGACCAGCACCGGGATGCCATGCAGCGGCGGCAGCGCCCGCGTTGGGTTGCGCCCCGCCATGGCGTCGATGCGTCCGGCCTCTTCCAGCGCCTGCGGGTTGCGCTGCAGGATGCTGCGCAGGGCGGGACCGCCCCGGTCATAGGCCGAGATGCGCGCGAGGCATGCGCTGGCCAGTTGGCGCGCCGTCAGCCTGCCGTCGCGCATCGCGGCATGCGCGCCTGCAACGGTGGCTTCCACCACGCTGAACGGCGCGTGCTGGCCCGGGCCGTCCGGCACCGGTTCGTACGAGATTGTCATGAGAGCCTTCCATGCGCCGGCAAGGGCGCGAAGTGTTTGGGAGGTGATGGGCAGGCGGGGCAGCGGCACGGTGCCGCACCCCGCTTTGTCTCGCTATCGGTTGACCAGGCGGGCAGGTATTGTCCAGATGCAGAACGCACCCAGCATCAGCATCCCGGCAATCATGTAGTAGGCACTGTTGCCGCTCTGGGTCACGTCGCGCAGGTAGCCGATCATGTAGCCGCTGGTAAAGCCGGCAAGGTTGCCGATCGAGTTGCTCATGGCGATGGCCGTGGCCAACGCCGCGCCGCTGAGGAAAGCCGTCGGCAGGGACCAGAACAGCGGCGTGCAGGTCAGGATGCCGGCTGCGGCGATCGACAGGAACACCAGGGACAGCGCGGTGCTGTGCATGACCCAGGGCAACGCCAGGAAGCCGATCGCGCCCATCATGCACGGGATGATCAGGTGCCAGCGCCGCTCGCGATGCTTGTCGGCACTGCGGCCGAAGAAGTACATCGCGACAATGGCCGCCATATACGGTATCGCGCTCAGCATGCCGATATGGAGCGGGTCGCTGACACCGGTGGACTTGATGAACGTGGGTAGCCAGAGCGTGATGCCGTACTGGCCCGTGACATAGCAGAAGCAGATCAGGCTGATCAGCCAGACGCGCGGATCGGTAAACACCTTGCCGACACGTGCCTGCGGGTCCACCGTCTTGACGTCTTCAGCCTTGGCCAGCTCAAGCACGCGCTTTTCGTCGCTGGTGAGCCACTTGGCCTTGGCAATGGAGTTGTCCAGGTAGTAGAAGCAGAAGCCACCCAGCAGTATCGCCGGCACCGCCTCGATGATGAACATCCATTGCCAGCCGCCCCAGCCAGACACGCCGGCCATGCTGCCCATCAGGAAGCCGGACAGCGGATTGCCGATGATGCCGGACAGCGGCGAACCCATGCAGTAGATGGCCATGATCTTGGCACGCCGGTGCGACGGGTACCAGCACGACAGGTAGTACACGATGCCTGGCGTGAAGCCGGCTTCGGCCAGCCCCAGCAGGAAGCGCAGCGTGTAGAACTGGGTTGGCGTCTGCACGAACGCAAAGCACGCGGAGAGTATCCCCCACGTGATCATGATCCGGCCGATCCACACCTTGGCGCCAAACTTGTGCAATGCCAGGTTGCTCGGCACCTCGAACAGGAAGTAGCCGATAAAGAAAATCCCGGCTCCCAGCCCGTAGACGGTTTCGCTGAAGCCCAGTTGCTGCGACATCTGGAGCTTGGCAAAACCTACGTTGACACGATCGAGATAAGCAATCAGGAAGCAGACCATCAGGAATGGCACCAGCCTCCAGCTCACCTTGCGATAGGTCGCATCCTCGAACGTCCTGATCCTTGTTCCCGCCTGCAGGGTTGTATCCACAGCGTCTCCTCTGTTTTTTGTCAGGTACCGCGGTGCTGCGCTGATCCGTTGTGATCAGTCCGGCGGGGGCGTTGCGCACACGTGGCGCCCGCCCCCGTCTCGGATGGCAGTGGCTGCGTCAGGCGGCAGCCTTGAGCGACAGCGGCGTGGCGTGCGCGGCGAGATAGTCCATGGCGGCAACGGTGCCGCTGCCCGCGAGCGCAACGCCCGAGATCTTCAGGCCCATCTCGCAGCCGGCCAGCGTGGCCATCAGCGTGAGGTCGTTGCAGTCGCCCAGATGGCCGATGCGGAACATGCGGCCCTTGACCTTGCCCAGGCCGGCGCCGAGCGACATGTTGAAGCGGTCATAGATGTTCCTGCGCACCACGTCCGCGTCGATCCCCTCGGGCATCATCACGCCGGTCAGCACCGGGCTGTAGACGGAGGGGTCCGCGCACTGGATCTCCAGGCCCCAGGCATTGACCGCGCGGCGGCAGGCTTCGGCCAGGCGCTGGTGGCGGGCGAAGACGTTGTCCAGCCCTTCCTCAAGGATCATGTCGAGGGCTTCGGACAGGCCATAGAGCAGGTTCGTGCTGGGGGTATAGGGCCAGTAGCCGGTCCGGTTCATCTCGATGATTTCATCCCAGCCCCAGAAGCTGCGCGGCAGCCGGGCCGTGCGGGAAGCTTCGATGGCCTTGGGCGACACCGCATTGAAGCTGATGCCAGGCGGCAGCATCAGGCCCTTCTGCGAGCCGGACACGGTCACGTCCACGCCCCACTCGTCATGCCGGTAATCGGCGGACGCCAGCCCGGAGATGGTGTCGACCAGCAGCAGCGCCGGGTGTCCGGCCGCATCGATGGCACGGCGCACGGCGGCGATATCCGAGGTCACGCCGGTCGAGGTCTCGTTGTGCACCACGCACACTGCCTTGATCGCATGCGCGCTGTCGGCACGCAGGCGGGCCTCGATCATGTCGGCCTGCACCCCGTGGCGCCAGCCCTCCACGCCCGGCAGGCCGAGGAACTCGGGCTTGATGCCCAGGTTCTCGGCCATCTTCTTCCACAGCGTGGCGAAGTGGCCGGTCTCGAACATCAGCACCGTGTCGCCGGGGCTCAGCGTGTTCGACAGCGCCGCTTCCCAGGCGCCCGTGCCCGAAGCCGGATAGATCACCACCGGCTGCTCGGTCTTGAAGATCTTCTTGATGCCGTCCAGCACCTTGAGGCCCAGCGCGCCGAATTCCGGGCCGCGATGGTCGATGGTCGGATAGCTGATGGCGCGCAGGATGCGATCGGGAACCGGGCTCGGTCCGGGGATCTGCAGGAAGTGGCGGCCGGCGGGATGGAAGTTGAGATTCAGCATTTGACTCCTCCTATTGAGTTTTGAATGCAAAATACTTTATCAGATGAGTGACGGAAAAACAGCGAGGATTGCGTGGAAATTCTCTAGCGTTTACCCGACAAATTAAGGGTTTACCTGCGTTTTTGAGTTCCAGTTGAGAGTCTGCTAAAATTGAACGCAATCACGCGATAGGAATTTTGAATGCAAATGGTCGCAACTTCCGGCACGGATTCGCCGGCCCCGGTACTGCCCAGGCTCGAACGGCAACGCTTGCACGACACCGTGGTGGCCCACCTGCGCACCTTCATCGTCGAGGGCACCCTGGAACCGGGCAGAAAGCTCAATGAGCGCGAACTGTGCGAGACCCTGGGCATCTCCCGCACGCCGCTGCGCGAGGCCCTGAAGGTGCTGGCGGCAGAGGGGCTGATCGATATCTCGCCCAACCGCGGGGCGACCGTATCGCGCCTGTCCGGGGCGGAGATCCAGGACACGTTTGAGCTGATGAGCGGGCTGGAAGCCTTTTCCGGCGAACTGGCCTGCGAACGCATCACGGCCGTGGAACTGGCCGAGATCAAGGCCTTGCACTATGCGATGCTGGCTTGCCGGGCAAATGACGACCTGCCCGGCTATTACCGGATCAACCACCAGATCCATGACCGCATCAACCTGGCCGCCCGCAATTCGGCGCTGCGCCAGACCTATCTGTCGGTGAACCGGCGGCTGCAGGCGCTGCGCTTCCGCTCCAACTATCAGAAGCCGAAGTGGGACAGCGCCATCCACGACCACGAAGAGATGCTGCAGGCACTTGAGGCGCGCGATGGCAAGCGGCTTGCCGCCATCCTGCGCCAGCACCTGCTGGACAAGCGCGACGCGGTGCTGCTGATCCAGGCAGGCGATGCCGTTGGCACGCCCCAGGCATAGGACGCTGGCGCCACCCTCACCCCAAGAATCCGAATAGCCCCATCAGCATTCTTTGCCCCGCTGTCACCACGGTGACAACCCCGGTTCTTACTCTGCGAGCGCATTGCGGCAAACGCAATCCGCCACGCGGCACCTGCCGCCGGCGCACAACAACGCAGATGAACAGGGGAATCAAAGATGGCAGGGAACCTTGCACCGGGCAGGCTGGCGGGGATGTCGCGCGGCCGTGTGCTGGCCGCCACCATGATCGCCGCACTGGCGGCAACACTGGCCGGCTGCGGCGGCGGCGATGACGCCGCGCCGACAACCGCACCGAACGACACCACCATCAAGACCCCGCCGCCTGCCGGTGCCGGCGGCCCGCGCGTGCTGCTGGTCGGTGTTGACGGTGCCACCTATGCCCAGGTGCAGGGCGCGCTGCTGCGCCGTGAGCTGCCCAACCTGGCCCGGCTGAACCTGGTGCCCACAGCCACCGGCGGCATGCCCGGCACCATCACCGCGCAGCCGCCGCTGGACGCGCCCAGCTGGGCCACGGTGCTGACCGGCGCCTGGGCCAACCGCCACGGCATCGAAGACGATACCGGCAGCACCGCACTGCAGGCTCCCACCGTATTCCGCTACCTGCGCGCGGCCGGCAAACCCGGCCTGCAGCAAGGCGCATCCACCAGTTCGGGGGCGCTGCCGGGCCTGCTCAAGGCCGAGCAGGAAGCGGGCATGCTCGATACGCTGGTTGACTGCGCCGGGGTCGACAGCTGCGTCACGCAGAACGCCGTGCGGCAGGTGCAGTCCGGCTATGGCGTGGTGTTTGCGCAATACAGCGCGCCGGCACAGGCGGCGGAAGCCGGCGGCTTCGGCAACGGCGCCTATGCCACGGCCCTGGCCGGCATCGACAAGGCGCTGGGCGAGCTGCTCGGCGCCGTCGCCGCGCGCAGCCAGGGGCAGCCCGGTGAAGACTGGCTGGTGATGGTCACCACCAGCCACGGCCTGGATGCCACCGGCGCCACCACCACGGTGCCGACGGTGGAGAACCGCACCGCCTTCCTCGCCACCAACAAGGCGCTCAACGGCGCACTGGCCAAACCTGGCGCAGCAGCGCCGGACACCCCGGCGGACCTGTCCGCGCTGCCGACCGAAGCCGATATCGTCCCCACCGTGCTGTCCCACGCCGGCGTGGCGCTTGACCCAGCCACCACGCGGCTGGACGGTTCCGCGCTGACCGCCGCCACCGCAGGCGTGCGAGCCATCGGCGCCAGCATCAGCCAGTACAACGACGCCATCACGCTGAGCTGGCAGAACCCGACCGAAGCCTTCGGCGTCACCCGCGTCCTGCGCGACGGCGTGCAGATCGCCTCGCTGGGACCTGAGGTGCGGCAGTTCACCGACAAGGCCTTCAACATAGCCACGGGCCTGTACCAGTTCAACTACACGCTGGTGCGCAATGACGTGCCGGTGTCGTACCTGGCGCAGATCCACTACGTCAAGCCGGTCACGCTGGCGCCGACGCTGCTCAATGGCCTGGCCACGTACTTCAGCCTCGACAGCAAGCCGTTCGCCGACGCCAGGAACGCCGCCACGCTCGGCCCCTGGGTGGCAAGCCTCGACGGCGGCACGCTGGCTGCCGACAACTTCAGCGGCCAGTCGCTGCGGCTGGACTCGCGTGTCGACAGCTACAAGCTGGCGTACAACGCTGCCGATATCACGCAAAGCCCGCAATTCACCATCGGCTTCTGGTTCCGCACCGACTGCACCCAGGGCAACGGCACCGGCGAGCCCATCCTGTCCAACAAGAACTACATCTCGGGCGGCAACCCCGGCATTGCCGTCGCGCTGTTCGGCAGCTGCGAGATCCGCTTCAACCTGGGCAGCGGCAGCGGCAAGCGCGACGACATCAACGGCATGAAGGTGTCGGCCAACCAGTGGGCCTACCTGGCGCTGTCGGTCGACGCGGCAGCCAGGCGCTTCAGCGCCTATGTCATCGATCCGGTGCTGGGCTTGCAGAAGACCGAGAACAAGGCGATCGCCAACACCGACGTGACCAAGCTGGCCGGGCTCGGCACCGGCTGGGGCGTGAACGACGATGCCACGCACAACTACGTGGGCAACAACCCCGGCGCGCTCAAGGGTGTGATGGGCTTCAACGACCTGGCGATGTGGACGCGCGTGCTGTCGCTGGACGAGCTGAAGGCCATCACCGGCGCACGCCAGCCGCTGTCCACGCTGAATCCATAAATCCGGCCGGAACCCGCTTCCTCACGGAACGGGTTCCTCACCGACCCTCCCCCCCCCGCCCGATCCCCTGCAGGAGATTGACACCATGACCTTCCGACCTTCCACCCTGGCGCGGCCGCACTGGCTCGCCGCCGTGCTGATGTGCGCAGCGCTCGCCGCCTGCGGCGGCGACTCCGGCGACAGCCCCACCGGCTCGCCCAACGCAACACCGACCACGCCGGGTGCCCCAGGCACCGGCGGCAACCCCGGCCAGGGGAATGGCAGCGACCAGCCTGGCGAGACGCCCGCCGTGAAGCCGCAGCTGCGCTGCGCGCCCTGAAGCCGCGCCTGGCCCGTCTCCCCTCCCGAAACCACCCGGCACAGAATCCATGAACCCGCAAAGCAGACGCAACTTCCTCAAGCTCGCCGGCGGCAGCGCCGCCGCCACCGCCGCGCTGGCGGCCTTCCCGCCGTCCATCCGCCGCGCGCTGGCGATCCCGGCCAACAACGCCACCGGCACCATCCGCGACGTCGAGCACGTGGTCATCCTGATGCAGGAAAACCGCTCGTTCGACAACTACTTCGGCACGCTGCGCGGCGTGCGCGGTTTTGGCGACCGCTTCCCGATCCCGCTGGCGGGCGGCCTGAACGTCTGGCAGCAGACCTATACCAACGGCAGCACCACCCGCACCGTGCTGCCCTATCACCTCGACAGCAGTGCCGGCAATGCGCAGCGCGTCAGCGGCACGCCGCACTCGTACCCGGATGCGCAGAACGCCTGGGACCTGGGCCGCATGAACAAGTGGCCCACCTACAAGCAGACCCAGTCGATGGGCTACTACACCGAGGTCGAGCTGGACTTCCAGGTGGCGCTGGCCAATGCCTTCACCCTCTGCGACGCCTACCATTGCAGCTTCCATGGCGGCACCAACTCCAACCGCCTGTTCCACTGGACCGGCACCAACGACCCCGGCGGCGCCAACGGCGGGCCGGTGATCGACAACAGCGGCGACTCGTTCACTGGGTCGGCCCCGCCTTACACCTGGAAGACCTACCCGGAGCGCCTGGAAGCCGCCGGCGTGAGCTGGAAGGTCTACCAGAACATGCCGGACAACTTCACCGACAACCCGCTTGCGGGTTTCAAGCAATATCGCGACGCCAACGCCGCGCGCGGCAACCAAGCCAACGGCAGCCCCTACCCGGCCTACACCAGCGCCGACGACGCCATCAGCCCGCTGCTCAAGGGCGTGGCCAACACCATGCCTGACGGCGGCTTCCTGCAATCGCTGCGCGACGACGTTGCCGCGGGCAAGCTGCCGCAGGTGTCATGGATCGTGGCGCCGGCGACGTACTCGGAGCACCCCGGGCCTTCCAGCCCGGTGCAGGGCGCCTGGTATACGCAAGAGGTGCTGAATGCCCTGACCGCCAACCCGGCGGTCTGGAGCAAGACCGTGCTGCTGATCAACTTCGACGAGAACGACGGCTACTTCGACCACGTGCCGCCGCCGTGCGCGCCCGCCTACGACGGCGACACGCTGGCCGGCGCCACCACGCTCGACCCGCAACAGGTCAGGCCGGAATACCACGTCGACAAGCACCCCTACGGCCCCGGCCCGCGCGTGCCGATGTACGTGGTCTCGCCATGGAGCCGCGGCGGCTGGGTCAACTCGCAGGTGTCCGACCACACCTCGGTGCTGCGCTTCCTGGAAGCCCGCTTTGGCGTGGCCGAGACCAATATCAGCAGCTTCCGCCGCGCGGTGGCCGGCGACCTGACCTCGGCCTTCAACTTCGTCAGCCCGAACACCAACCCGCTGCCCACGCTGCCCAACCGCGACAAGGCCAGCGCCGATGCCATCCGCACCGCGCAAGGCGTGCTGCCGCAAGTGCCGCTGCCCTCGGCCAGCAGCCAGCAGATGCCGCAGCAGGACACGGGCACGCGCCCGTCGCGCGCCCTGCCCTATGAGCTGCACGTGAGCGCCCGCGAAGACGCCCGCGACCAGCGCGCGGTGTGGCTGCTGTTCAGCAACACCGGCACCGCGGCGGCGGTGTTCCACGTCTACGACCGCCTGCACCTGGACCGCGTGCCGCGCCGCTACATGGTCGAGCCGGGCAAGGAACTGCATGGCAGCTGGGACGTCTTTGCCAGCGACGACGGCAAGTACGACCTGTGGGTGCTTGGCCCCAACGGCTTCCACCGCGCCTTCCGCGGCAACGTGGGGGCCGTGACCGCGGCGGGTGCCAGCGCGCCGGAGATCCGGGTCTGCTATGACATCGCCAACGCCGCGGTGTACGTGGACATGATCAACACCGGCAGCGCCCCCTGCACCTTCACCGTGCAGCCCAACGCCTACCGCACCGACGGTCCCTGGACCTACGAGGTGCCGGCCGGCATGCAGCTGCAGCAGCACTGGCCCGTGGCCCGCCAGGGCAACTGGTACGACTTCACCGTCACTACCGCGCAAGGCGGCTTCACGCGCCGCTTCGCCGGGCGCATCGAAACCGGCAAGGACAGCGTGTCCGATCCGGCGATGGGCCTCAACGGCTGACGCGCAAGTCGCCTGATGGGCAGCGCTGCGCCCGCCCCCGGCCGCTCCGGCCGCGGGCGGGCGTAGCCGTTTTGTCACATTGGCCCGCTAGACTGCGCGGTCGTCCGGGACCTGTCCGGGCTGCCCCCCAACTTTCCTGCGGATGACCATGCTCGGCGACCTGCTGATGACCTTTTTCGAAGTGGCGCGCCAGGGCAGCATCACCATGGCGGCCAGGCAGTTGCGCATCAGCCAGCCCACTGTCACCGGCCGCATCCGCCAGTTGGAAGAGACCTACGGCGTGGAACTGTTCCACCGCCGCGCCAGCCGCGTCGACCTGAGCGACGTGGGCGTGGCGCTGATGCCGGTGGTCGAGCAGCTGATGCAGCAGGAAGGCAATGCCGACTACCTGCTGCGCAACGCCGGCAACCTGCGCTTCGGCAACCTGCGCATCGGCGCCACCGGCCCCTATTACATCCTGCGCGCGGTGGCGGCGTTCCGGCAGCGCTACCCGGCGATCGACGTGAGCCTCGATATCGGCAACTCGCAGCAGATGCTGGAGGCACTGTTCGAGTACCGCATCGACGCCGCGGTGTCGTCGCACCCGGTGGACGATGACCGGCTTGCCTGCATCCGGCTGGCGTCGGACCCGATGGTGCTGGTGGTCCATCCGGACCATGCGCTGGCGCGGCTGCCGCAGGTCGAGCTGCCGCAACTGCGCGGCTGCCACCTGCTGGTGCGCGAGCACGGCTCGATGACGCGCAAGGCCACCGAGACGGCGCTGGCCGCGTGCGGGCTGGAACTGCCGCCGCACACCGTGATCGGCAGCCGCGAGGCCATCTACGAGGCCATCCGCCAGGGTCTGGGCGCCAGCGTGGTGCCGCTTGGCGAGGTGCCGCGCGACCCGCTGCTGCGCGTGGTGCCGTTCGCACAAGGCGCGCCGGTGCTGCATGAATACCTATACTGCCTGCAGAGCCGGCGCGAGACCCGGCTGGTCGGCGCCTTCCTGGATTGCGTGGCGCTGGACGAGCCGCCCGCCGCCACCCACGCCGCCTGACACCCGCATGCCTGCCGCGCCAGACAAAGCGCCAATGCCGGTATCGGAAAACTTGGGTCCTTCATCACCGCGCGGTCACCACGCCGCGCCAAGCTTGCCGGTTTCGCCAACTGAGCTATCCCGCATGCCCGCTGCCCCCCGCCTTGCCCTGTTTGACCTCGACCACACCCTGCTGCCGCTGGACAGCGAGTATGAATGGGCCCGCTACCTCGTCGCCGTGGGCGGCGCCGAGGCTGCCGAGATCGATGCGCACAATGCGCGCTGGCTGGCCGCCTACCAGGCCGGGCGCCTGGACTTTGCCGCCCATGCCCGCTTTGCCCTGGGCCTGCTGGCACGCCACCCGCGCCAACGCCTCACGCAATGGCGCGCGGAGTTCATGCGCGAGGTGATCTTGCCCGCCATCCATCCGGCCGCGCTGGACTTGCTGTCCCGCCACCTCACCGCCGGCGACCTGTGCTGCATCGTCACCGCCACCTGCCGCTTTGTCACCGAACCGATTGCGCGCCAGCTGGGCGTGCCGCACCTGCTCGCGGTAGAGGCCGAACACGACGCGCATGGCGAATTCACCGGCGCGCTGGCCGGCGTGCCGGCCTTCGGCCCCGGCAAGGTGCTGCGGGTGCTGGCGTGGCTCGAGACGCTGGGCATTGCGCACACGGCGCTGGCGCAGGCCACCTTCTATAGCGACTCCCGCAACGACCTGCCGCTGCTGGAAAGCGTTGGCCACCCGGTCGCCGTCAACCCGGATTCAACGCTGCGGGACGCGGCCGAGGCACGCGGGTGGCCGGTCTTGCACCTGTTCGGCACGGCCGGCGTGTCGACCGCCTGAGTCCATGCACCCGCACGCCGGCTTCCCCGAGTACGACCAGCTGCTGGCCTTGCTGGATATGGGCAGCCACGTGCTGGATACGCGGGTGGTCTGCGAAACCATGGTGCAGGGCCGTCGCTTCGGCGTCCATGTCGCCACGCTCGGCAGCCGCGATCCGGGCGCGCCTGCGATCGGCATCTTCGGCGGCATCCACGGGCTGGAACGCATCGGCACGCAGCTGGTGCTGGACTACCTGCGCTCGGTGCTGAGCCGGCTCGCGTGGGACGAGCTGCTGCACCACGAGCTGCAGTCGGTGCGGCTGGTGTTCATGCCGATCATCAACCCCGGCGGCATGTGGGCCGGCACCCGCGCCAACCCCAACGGCGTCGACCTGATGCGCAACGGGCCGCAGGACGCCGATGCGCGCGTGCCCTTCCTGGCCGGCGGCCAGCGCATCGGCGCCTGGCTGCCCTGGTACCGCGGCCCGGCGGGCGCGCCGATGGAAGCGGAAAGCCGCGCGCTGCTGCGCGTGGTGCAGGAAGAACTGCTGCCGCGCCCGCTCAGCTTTGCGGTGGACTGCCATTCGGGCTACGGCTGGCGCGACAGCATCTGGTTTCCGTACGCGGGCACGCGCCGGCCGATGGCGCACCTGCCGGAGATGTACCTGCTCAAGACGCTGTTCGAGCAGGCCCACCCGCACCACGGCTACACCTTCGAGCCGCAAAGCCACCAGTACCTGCTGCACGGCGACTTGTGGGACCATGCCTATGACCTGACGCCGCATGGCAACCTGTTCCTGCCGATGACGCTGGAACTGGGCTCGTGGCTGTGGATCAAGAAAAACCCGCGCCAGCTGTTCTCGCGCGAGGGCATCTTCAACCCGATCAAGGCGCACCGCACCGCGCGCGTGCTGCGCCGGCACGTGAGCCTGTTCGACTTCCTGGGCCGCGTGGCCTTTGCGCCGGATCGCTGGCTGCCGCGCGGCGCGCAGCGCGACGACCTGCTGCTGCAGGCACGCGCACACTGGCAGACGGAGCCGCCGCCATGAGCCGATGGGTATTCTTGCGGGGACTGACGCGGGAATCGCGCCACTGGGGAAGCTTGCCGGCGCGCTGGGAAGCGTCCGGGCTGGGGCGGCCGCTGCTGCCCGACCTGCCCGGCAACGGCGCGCTGTCCGCGCAGCCGGCGCCGTGGAGCGTGCCTGAGATGGTCACCGCGGTGCGGCGCCAGTTGTCGGCCGCCGGCACGCACGGACCCTACCGCGTGCTGGCGATGTCGCTGGGCGCAATGGCCGCGACCGAGTGGGCCAGCGCCTATCCTGAGGAAGTCGGCGGCCTGGTGCTGGTCAATACCAGCATGCGGCCGTTCTGCACGCCGGCGCAGCGCCTGCGGCCGCGCAACTGGGGCAAGCTGCTGCGCGTGGCGCAGCGTTGGCAGGACCGCGCGTACTGCGAGCGGACCATACATGCCATCACCTGTGCGCGCACCGATACGCTAGCGCGCGATATCGAGAACTGGCAGGCCATTGCCGCCGACGCACCGGTGAGCCGCCAATCCGCGCTGGCACAGTTGCTGGCCGCGGCCCGCTACCGTGCCCCCGCCAGTGCGCCGCGCTGCCCGGCACTGCTGCTTGCCTCGGCGGCAGACCGCCTGGTCAACCCGGTGTGCTCGGCGCGCATCGCGCAAGCCTGGGGAGCGCAGTTGCTGACGCACCACTGGGCCGGGCATGACCTGCCCCACGACGACCCGCAATGGCTGTGCAATGCCGTCGCCGGCTCGGTGGTGCTAGGCCGCGGCTAAGGCCTGTTCCGCCGGCATGGCGCTGGTCAGCAGCGCCGCCGCGGCATCCAGCCGGTCCGGCGTGCCAAACAGCCGCGCACTGATCAAGCCGTTCTGCAACGCCCCGAACGCCACCTGCGCCAGCTGCTGCGGCGGCACCGGATAGGGCGACTTGCGCTGCGCGGCGGCGCGCTCGAACAAGCTGGCCAGCCATTGCTCATTGAGCCGGATAAAGTCCTGCATCGCGGCGCGCACGGCGTCTGGCAGCATCAGCACGTCGGCCGACAGCATGCTCACCAGGCAAGCCTGGTCGGTGCCGACACCCGCGAGCAAAGGCGCAAGGTATTGCCGCGCCTGCTCGGCAGGCGGCAGGCTGGCGTCGATCGCATGCAGGCGCGCCCGCCTGCGGACGCCGTATTCGCGCACCGCTTCCAGCACCAGGTCGTCCTTGGACGGGAAGTAATAATGGATGCTCGAGGTCTTGACCCCGACCAGGTCGGCCAGGTCGCGGTAGCTGAAGCCGTTGAACCCCCTGCGGCGGATCAGCACCAGCGCATGTTCGACCAGTTGCTCGCGTACGGATCGGGTGTTCATGGCATTACTCCTCGTCTTGCTGCTGCGCCGTTCAGGCCGGCAGCGTTTGTGCGATCAGCGTGATGAGGGACCCGCTTGCAAAGCAAAGCCCTACCCATCCGCCAAGGATCAACGCAGTGTCACGCCAACGCATGATCAACTCCTGAAGACGGGCCGCACCCAGGCGGCCCGGCGGGTTTCAATGGCCGGCATCACGCCGGCCGGCTCTCAGGCGATGGCGCCGTCGGTATAGGGGTCAGCCTTGCCAACACGGGCACCGTCGGTGTACGGGTCGAAGCTGCGCGACGGTTGGGCCGACACGCCGCTGCGGTCCAGGCCGGCTACGGTGCGGGCACCGTCCGTGTAGGGATCAGCCTTGCCAACGCGCGCACCGTCGGTGTACGGGTCGAAGCTGCGGGCAGGTTGGGCCGACACGCCGCTGCGATCCAGGCCGGCTACCGTGCGGGCACCATCCGTGTAGGGATCAGGCTTGCCAACGCGGGCACCGTCGGTGTACGGGTCGAAGCTGCGGGCAGGTTCGGCCGACACGCCGCTGCGATCCAGGCCGGCTACCGTGCGGGCACCGTCCGTGTACGGATCGGCCTTGCCAACGCGGGCGCCTTCGGTGAACGGATCAAACTTGCCGGTGCGGGCACCTTCGGTGAAGGTGTCGAACTTGCCGGTGCGGAAGGTGTAGCCGTACTTGTCGCCGGCGAAGGTGCTTTCCTGCACGCTGGCCGCTTGCGCAACACCGCCCGCAAGAGCGGCGGCAAGAGTGGCGGCGGTAATCAGGGTCTTGGTGATCTTGGTCATGATGGGCTCCAGGTGCGAAGTTTCGGGATCGCGTCAGTTCGGTATCAGTGGCTGTGGCAGGTTGTTCTTTCGATGCCGCATCTACTAGTAGATAGATAATCAGTCTCGAAAAAATGACCGCCTCCGGTCATGCAATGGGACCGCCACGTTTTCGCCTTGTCTTGCTTGTTGCCGGCGGTGCAGCGCTTCCATGAGTCAAATACTATCTACTACTAGGTAGAGAGTCAAGGAAAAACATTTCTATCGGCCCGATAGCCTATGCCTTCTTGGCTCTATGTCATTGTTTTAAAAGCACTTATCCCGGATCCAAAGGCGCCTGCGGCGATCCGGCTGGCTGCAAATAAAAAGCCGCCATGCAGCTTGCGCCACATGGCGGCTTCAGGCGCGCCACTGATATTGCGCGAAAAACTTAGCCGGCGACGGCGGCCATCAACGTATCGGCGGCGGCTTCCACCCGGTCAGATGTCCCGAACAGGCGCGCCGCAATCAGCCCGCTCTGCAGCGAGCCAAATACCACCTGCGCCAGCCGCGCCGGCGGCACCGGGAACGGCGTGCTGCGCTGCGGCTGCGCGCGCTCCAGCAGGCCGGCCAGCCATTGTTCGTTCATCAGGTAGAAGCCCTGCAGCATCTTGTGCACGGGCTCCGGCAGGCACAGCGTCTCGGTCGACAACATGCCGCACAGGCAGATCTGGTCCGAGCCGCAGCTGGCGCGGAACGGCGCCAGGTAGATGGCGGCCTGCTCGGTGACCGGCAGGCTGGTGTCGATGGAGCGGATGCGCTCGGCCAGGCGGGCGCTGTATTCCTTCACCGCCTCCTGGACCAGATCCTCTTTGGTCGGGAAGTAATAGTGGATGCTGGAGGTCTTGACCCCCACCAGCTCCGCCAGGTCGCGGTAGCTGAAGCCGTTAAAGCCGCGGCGGCGGATCAGGACAAGGGTGTGCTCGAGCAGTTGCTCGCGTACCGATTGCGTTTTCATGAAGGCAGTTTATCTACGCGAAGATAGGCGCTCAAGTTGAAATGCCCCGGGGCTGGGGTAATTCCCTAGCCTCGGGGCATGTTCTCAGGATGCTTTAGCCTGGCAGGACCTGCGCGGCGAAGGTGATCATCGAGCCACTCGTCACGCAAAGCACCAACCATCCGCCAAGCAGCAGGACGCTGTTATGCAAACTCATGATGGACTCCATCGGACGGCAGTCAGCGGGACCGCCGCCGTAAAGGTGTTGGCCGCCGGCCTCACAGCCGGCAGTAATCAGGCGCGGGCGCCGTCGGTGTACGGGTCAAACTTGCCGACGCGCGCGCCGTCCGTGTACGGGTCCAAGCTGCGGGCCGGCTCGGCCGACACACCATTACGGTCCAGGCCAGCCACGGTGCGGTAGCCGTCCGTGTAGGGATCGGTCTTGCCGACGCGTGCGCCGTCGGTGTACGGATCAAACTTGCCGGCGCGGGCGCCTTCCGTGAACGGGTCGAACTTGCCGGTGCGGGCACCTTCCGTGAAGGTATCGAACTTGCCGGCGCGGTAGCTGTAACCGTACTTGTCGCCAGCCGAGGTGTTGTCTTGCACGCTGGCGGCTTGCGCCACGCCACCTGCCAGTGCGGCGGCAAGGGTGGCGGCGGTCATCAGGGTCTTGGCGAACTTGGCATTCATGATGGGCTCCTGGGTGCGATGTTTCGGGATCGCGTCAATTCGGTATCAGTGGCTGTGGCAGGTCGCTCTTTCATGCTGCATCTACCAGTAGATAGATGCCAGGTGCTGAAAAAATGACCGCGCCGGTCATGCAATGGGATCGCCACTTTTCCGCCCGTTCTTGCTTCCTTCCGGCGGTGCAGCGGTGCCATGGACTGAATGCTATCTACTACTAGGTAGATAGTCAAGGCAAAACTTTTCTATCGGGCTGATAGCCGCCTGCTGACGCTGCACGATATGGACGGAAATCCACTTGAGGCACGCGTGCGAATGAACTTTTCTTCACCCGGACGCCGATCGCCTGCTAGCCTGAAGGGAACGCCCTCCCGAAACTTTGCCATGCCTGAAGGCTCCCGCCCCGCTCAGCCGGCATCCCGCCACCGCTGGCTCGCCACCGCCGCGGCACTCGCCGTGGCCGCGGGTGTTGCGCGGCATCTACTGTTTCGTGCGGTGGAACGCAGAGCCTTTGTCACGCCGACGGATGAAACAATGGACGCGGCAGCACCCGACATTTCAGCCCTGACGGTGCGCCACGCCACGTTCGCCAGCGGCAATCGCATCCTGCACGCCGCCTTCATGCCGGCCGCGGACCCCGAAGCGCCGGCGCTGATGGTGTGCCACGGCGACAATGAGAGCCTGCCCGACTGGGCCCCGGTCCAGTCCATGCTGGCCGGCGCGGGCATCGCCTCCTACGTCTTCGACTACAGCGGCTACGGCCGCAGCAGCGGGCGGCCAAGCGTGCGCCGCCTGCGCGAGGATGCGCTGGCCGCCTACCGGCAATTCCTGGCAGCCACGCCGCAGGCAAAACGGCGCGTGGTGCTGGGGCATTCGCTCGGATCGGGCATCCTGCTGGAAGTGGCGCAGCGTTTCGACCCGCAGCCCGACGGCTATGTCATTGCAGCGGGCTTCAGTTCGGCGCGCCTGGCCGCGGTGCAGACCGGGCGCATACCCGCATGGGCCGCATGGCTGCTGCCGGATCCGTGGAACAACGCCGCGCGTGCCAGCCGGCTGGAGCGGCCGCTGCTGGTGGTGCACAGCCGAGACGACGCGGTGATCGTCCCACCCCACGCGGAACGCGTGGCCCGTGCGGCCAGGCATCTGCATGCGCTGGTGATGCTGGATGCCATGCCGCATGACGCAGCCATCCTGCCGGAACATATCGAGGCATTCTGGCCGCCGATCCTGCGCTTTGTGCGCGCGCAGGACGGCGATGCCATGCAGGCACTGTTGGCAGGAAACGACGCGAAATATGAAGGCGATCCGCCTGAAAACACGGATCAGGCAGGCACACCGGGCACTCGCACAGGCACGTTGGCGACAGCAAGCGGCAAGCACGGGCAGTAGGGTCGCGGGACGGCCGGACCCTGGCCGCACAATCTACCGCAGACGTCCGCCACGGGCAATCATCCTTGTGGGCGAGGCGCCACGGCGAGGTGCCCGAGAGACTTTTTGCCGAATTCTTGTCTATATTGGACCCCATGGCACGAGCATCGCAATTTCGCCATTGACAGCACTGGAGGTACTGCCATGCGTTGGCTTGCAAACCTGTTCAGTCCGCCGACCCCGGAGAAAATCGCCGAGAGGGAACTGCAAGACATGAGGCTGACGCTGTTCCAGGCCGAACGGCGCTTGCTGGAAGCGCAGATGCAGGTCGCCTACTACCGCGACATGGTGGCGTTCCTGGAAGATGTCTCGGCCAAGGGCGTGGAAGACGTGGTCGACAAGCGCCGCGCCGCGCCGCCTGCCATGCCGGAGCTGCCGGCACGCACGCCCGGCCTCACCACGGTCCCGATCGTTCCGTCCGCGGCCTGACGCGGCCGGGGCTGGCCCCGACCTGTGCGATACTCGCGCTGCCTGGCGCCCGTGCGGCGCGCAGGCGCACCGTCCACAGGAACCAGCCCCATGAGCGAACTGCTGCCCGCGATCGAAATCGAAACCGCGCCCAATCCCGCCTGCGCCGTTATCTGGATGCATGGGCTGGGCGCCGACGGCAGCGATTTCGCCCCGGTCGTGCCTGAGTTGCGCCTGCCCGCAGCGCCCGGCGTGCGCTTTATCTTCCCGCACGCGCCGGCTATCCCCGTGACCTGCAACGGCGGTTATGTCATGCCAGCCTGGTATGACATTTATTCCCTCGATGAATCCGGCCGACGCGCCGATGAAGCCGGCATCCGTGCCTCTTGCGAAGCCATTCGTGCACTGATTGCGCGCGAGAACGCCCGTGGCATCCCCACGCACCGCATCGTGCTGGCAGGCTTCTCGCAAGGTGGTGCGATTGCCTACACGGCCGGGCTGAGCCATGCCGAGACGCTGGCCGGCATCGTCGCGCTGTCCACGTACATCCCTGCGCCGGCAGCGGTGGCGGTGGCGGCCGAGGCCAACGCCGCCAACGCCACCACGCCCGTGTTTGCCGCCCATGGCACGCAGGACGACGTGGTGCCGCTGCAGCTGGGCGTCGCCGCCCGCGATTTCGTGCAGGCGCGGCAGCACCCGGTGACCTGGCACACCTATCCGATGGGCCATTCGGTCTGCCTGGAAGAGATTGCCGCCATCGGCGCCTGGCTGGCAGCGCGCTTTGCGCAGGCAGCCACCGCGCAGTCCTGATCCGCTCCCTGACAAGATGATTGCCGGCCGCTGCGCCGCGCATCGCACCACCCCGCTAGCATGACCCTCGCCCCACTGCCCAGGATCGATTTCAATACCCGCAAGGCGCTGCTGTTCGCGCTGGCCGCCGAACGGCTGTCGGCCTACTACGAACACCGCCAATGGATGACAGACGCCCAAGGAGCGACGCTGGCCGGCGAATGGCTGTCGCGCTCGAAGCTGCAGTTGCCGCTGTCCGAGCGGCGCCTGTTGTCGGAACTGAGCGACCAGTTCGCGCGCCAGCTGGCTGAATCGCTGTCACGCGAGGCCGGCCTGTATGCTGCGCATGAAATGATGGAAGCGCTCGATCCCAATTACCAGTCGGCCTTCGCCCACGACATGCTGGATGAATGCGAACGGCTGCTGCATGAAAACGGCGTGACGGAATAGCGGGCCCGGCGGCCGGCGGCGTTTGCAAAGATTGACAGTTGCATTGCGCGCGGGCGCGTAAACTTCGCGCACTGATGACGCCCCCCTCCCGCCTACCATGGAACGCAAGCACTGCCTGGCCTGGATCGCGCTGAGCATGATCGCAGCAGCCTTGCTGACACTGCTGTGCCTGATCCTGAATGACCACGCCGAGACCCAGGCCGCCAAAAGGGGCCAGCAAATGGCCGTCCGGGTGAAGCCCGCGGGCACAGGCCTGATCCAGACCCACGCTGCGTCCCCGGCCGCTCAACAGCCGGAGCGGCTGTCGCAGGCCCTGGGCGCGCGGCGCTGAGCCGCATCGGGCGCGCCCCGGCCCGTAACTTCAGAACGACGACCAGTGGTTAAGAAGAACAACAGCACGTGCCGGAGCGCGGGCTTGAGTGTAGGCGCGGTGCCCACCGACGACTGCAAAGAATTGATAAGAGCGCGGTAGCAGCTACGCCACTGCAGGCGCAAGACCTGCACCGCCACAAACGCCGCGCAGCAGCGCGTGCGTCGCCCCACGCTGCGTGCAAACTTCATCGAGCGCTTGAGCCAGTACACCCTTGGCCCATGCGCTCATGCGGCGGTTGTAGTGCCGCCACTGACCCCTCCCCTTGATGGGTGACGTCAGATCTTCCGAACCGACCACTGCCGCCTTGTCCACGATGGTATGGGCGGACTGGTAGGCACTCGTGCGCAACCGCTGCTTCGTGCGGTCCCTGCGCGCCTGCAGTTTCACGCGTCCGAGGTTGCACTTCCTGATGCGCTCGGCCTTGGCGACGCGACCGGCTTTGCGATGGGCTTTTTCAAGGGCATGCAGCCGGTTCCGTGCTTTGCCGGTCCTCGAAACCTGGTCGCTGAAAGCGCTCAGCACGGCGCCGAAGGTCTGCCCATGATGCTCGCCATCTGAATCGGCGAAGGCCTCGGTGTAGCCTTTGTCGACGCCAATTTCCCCCGAACCGCAGGGGCGCCCGTGGGCCTTCGCAGTAGCGTAGTGGATTTCGACCGCGTCACCCTTGACGATCACACGCAGGTTGCAACCCGTGAGGTCCACGTTCTTGCCGTTGCTGTTCGTCGTGAGCTCGATCGGAGGGCCATATTGCCTGGCGATGTGTATGGTGATGACAAGGTGCCCGTCCCTGACGCGGCTCTCATGCTTGTCCGAGCGGACGATGAACTGATTGTCGCAACTCGAAACGCCGTGCCGAAAGTACTTGCGCATCATCCGGTGCAGATACTTGTCTTCGAGCCACTTGTCACTTTTAAGCAGGGTATAGAGCCGCTTTCGCTCTGCCTCGTCGCAGGTCCGCTTCGCGATGGCCTGTCGCACCTTCGCGCATGCGGCCGCCTTGTACGTCAGGATGTCGTTGACGGCGTCCTTCGTGGTCTCGGCTCGGATCGTGCCGTCCACCGCGAGCGACGCATACCAGCCGCCAGCCGTCACTTCCTTGCGGATGTCAGCCGCACTCTTGCCGACGTTCCCCAGCGCGCCGTAGCGACGCCAGAGGTCCGCTCGGACGAACGCCGTCGCCCGGCACACCGCGCGAAGCGCAGGCACGCACGAAGACGTCGCATAGAGAGTGCGGGTGACGGGTGTCATTCCAGGATTTCCTTCGGTTCCTTGCTACCCGGATAGTCTTCCTTGATCTGCTTTTTGTACTTGCGCATGCCGTACAGGCGGCACGAGAACGTATGGACGATGGCAAGCAGGTCCTCAGCCATTTCCTGCTCTGGCGACAGCGATTCCTGATCTCGCACCCGTTCTCGCGCGCAAGATGGTCGAGCAGGTCGAATCCGAAGCGAACGAGCCTTGTGGGCGATAAGAACTCTCTCAATCTCACCGCGCTGGATGCGCTCAATCAGCGCGAGGAAACGCTTGCGCTTGAAGTTCATGCCGCCACCGACTTCCTGAATCCACTCGTCCACAGCAATCGCGCCAGCCCGGCAATATTCCTCCATCGCCGCCACCTGAGATTGCAAGTCGTCGCGCTGTCCAGCGCTACTGACGCGACAGTACACGGCTGTCGATCGCTTCTCAGGCCCGCCGCCAAGTATCGCCCGGACATCGGACTCGTCAAAGTACCGATGTCCGGAAGGCAGGCGCTTAGCCGCCAGGATGCCCTCGCGCTCCCAGCGGCGCACCGTACACGGAGCCCGTCCGATGCGCTTTGCGAATTCGTTGATCCGATAGACTTTTCTCATAGCGAGCAACTATAGATACTTCTGAGCAAGAATTGAGTATCAGTTGCTCGCTCCGGCCGCGCATCGTGCTGCCGCACCGCCTCGCGCAGTGCTCTGGCCCCGTCCTGGGCGTCGAAGGACGCATACTGGTAGCCAAAGCCGGCCAACAAGTCCGAGTTGTGGACCAGCGGATAGCGGCCATTGGCGGCATCGTAGTAGAGGTAGTTGAGCCCGTTTTCCCACTGGTGCGTGACGACGATGTCAGCCCCACCAGTACATCCGTTTAAACCTTGCCAAAATCAGAACAATTACCCGGGGCTCAGGGTAATCTTCACGCGGATATACGGCATTCGAAATCATGACCGCGGACCAGGACACGTGCAGTGAGGAATGCCTGTCCACCAGCCGATGCAGTTGAATACCGGGTCAGTTGCATTCCATCGCCAACATTGGATGGCGCGGCTGGCAACGTGGAGTGCTGCGCGCAGCCTGCGCAGCAGGCTGCGCCAGATAACCGGGAGGGACCGAGGACTCGCGCGAAGCGTGCGGGGCGGCCTAAACCCCTGACGGGGCCGGCCACGCCGCGCCGGTCAGCGCGGCGAGCGCCGAGTAGGACGTCGCCAGGTGGTACGGCGAGGTCGAAGGCATCTCGGCGCGCACCACGCTGCCCGAGCGCGCCAGGCTTTCATGCCAGCCGTTGTCGTGCAGGAAGCGGCTGCGAAACTGCTGCGTCCAGGCTTCCAGCGCCGCCAGCGACTCCGGCGCGCCATGCACGGCGAGCGCGCGCGCGTACTCGGTCTGCGCCCAGATGCGCTGGGTATCGTCCAGCATGGAGCCATCGGCGTTCAGTGCCGCGCTGACGCCCTGCGTCGACGGCACCACGCCGTGCCGCTGTGCAAAGGCAAAGGCCTGGTGCAGCGTACCGGCCAGCGGCAAGTCACCGAACAATGCCGGCCGGCCTGCCACCAGCGAGAACCACTCGAACTGATGGCCCGGCTCGATGCGGTTGCCGGGGCTGCCTTGCGGCAGTTCAGCGATGCAGCCGCTGGCCGGATCGACAAAGCGTTCATGCACGGCCATCGCGATCTCGCGCAGGCGTTCGGCATACCACTCGTCCCCGGTCGCATCCAGCGCGGCCATGTAGGCCTCGGTCAGGTGCATGATGGGGTTCTGCAGCACGCCGGCACCCTTGGGCCGGAAATGCTCGGTAAGCGCGGCGTGGTACAGGCCCTGTTCGTCGCTGAAGAGGTCCTCGACGACATCGACGGTTTCATCGAGCACGTCGAGCGCATCGGGATTGCCGCGCCGCGCATGATAGTTGGCGCAGGCGAAGATCACGAAGGCATGCGTATAGAGGTCGCGCGTGGCATCGAGCGCCGTGCCGGCCGGGTCGACGCTGTAGAGCCACGCGCCCTCGCCATTGCCGAAGTAGGCCTGCAGCGAGCCGAAGAGCGTATCTGCATGCGCATGGTTGCCGGCCAGCGAGAACACGTAGAGCTGGCGTGCGCACGCCATGGCGCGATAGCGGGCCGGCGGCAACGGCGCGGCGCTGGCGCCGTCGAGTGCCTCGTAGGGCAGCAGCAGGTCGGCATTCCAGCCGCTGGCGGTCCACAGCGGCAGCACGGTGGCATCGTAATGTGCCGTCAGGGCGGCGACCCCTTGGTTGAGCTCAGGCGAGATGGGCATGGTCTGGCGGAAAGTACAGGCGCGGCGAAGGCCGCAAAGGCCGTATCTTGCCATGCCGCGGCCGCAAGACAGTCATGGCATTTGCGGCGACCTCTTGCTAGCATCAATGGCGCCCACCCGCGAAAGGGAGACACCCATGTCGACTTTGCCCCTCACGCTGACTGACGATCACCGCACATTGGTGCTTCACGTCCTTGAAGATGCACCCGGCCAGTTCACCTGGCGCATCGTCATGGAAGAACGCTGTGGCGCCGCCGACGAGGACTGCACCGTCGCGGCGCCATCCACCTACGGCTCCCGTGCGGAGGCCGAAGCCGCCTGCTGGGCCGCCGGCAACGACATACTGAACGGTCCGCGCGCCGCAGGCGAACTGCGCGCCACCTGAAGCGTCCGCAGCATCGCGCAATACTTGCACTACGTGCCGCGTGTCCTAGTCTGGAAGCGTGGCAGTGGCAACGCGGGGTATGCATTTACCCGCGGTTTTCCGTTCCGGCCACGCCCGGGCAACGTATGCTGCCCGGGGCGCTTCCTGCCACCTGCCTGTCATATTCCTGGCCTTTACTGACCTGGTCACCATGCCGCACCTAGAAACGGGCACGGTGGGCAAGGCCGCAGGAGCATGCAATGGATAAGCCGGTCGTCACGCCCCAGCGCTTCGTTGAACTGATGAACGAGCGCCTCGCCAAGCATCCCCTCTTCCGCGAGGGCATGCGCGTCTATGCCATCCCGCAGCACACCGACCATCCGCGCAGCCTGGTGTGCGTGGGGCCGCGCGGCACCGAATGCGTATGCGCCACCATTGAGAACATCGTGCGGGGTGAATGTGAAGTGTTCCCCGATATCGATCAGGATTGGCACCGCCCGCCCAAAGCCGGCACCCCCGCCGAGATGCGGGCGCGCTGAGTTGCCCCGGCGTGCCCTACGCCTATGCCCAGCGGATGGCATGACCAGAACGTGACGTACCGCGGCCACCGCATCCATGTCGCGGCGCTGCGCTATGGCGGCCAGCATGACGGGTGGTGGACGCTGCGCGCTGAGATCTGGCATCACGGCAACAAGCTGGCGCTGCCCTGCCCGGCCGCGCAGACGCGCTTTGGCTGCGCCATCGACGCCACGCGCGCGGGCATTGCCTGGGGACGCGAGGCCATCGACACGCACATCGCCGGCCAGCGCGATGCCGAGGACGCGGCGCTGCACTAGCGCCGCTTCTGCGCGTCACACGTCGATCGCCGAATCCGACTTCACCTTGCGTCGCAGTTCGAACTTCTGGATCTTGCCGGTCGAGGTCTTGGGCAGCGGCCCGAAGTAAACCGCCTTGGGCACCTTGAAGCCCGCCAGCAGCGTGCGGCAATGCGCGATCAGTTCTTCCGCGCTGACGCTGGCGCCGTCCTTCAGTTCGACAAACGCGCATGGGGTCTCACCCCACCTGGCATCGGGCTGCGCCACCACCGCGGCAGCCAGCACCGCGGGATGGCGGTAGAGCGCGTCTTCCACCTCCACGCTGGAGATGTTCTCGCCGCCGGAAATAATGATGTCCTTGCTGCGGTCCTTGATCTTGATGTAGCCGTCGGGCATGCACACGCCCAGGTCGCCAGTATGGAACCAGCCGCCGGCAAAGGCCTCGCGCGTGGCCTTCTCGTTCTTGAGGTAGCCCTTCATGCAGATATTGCCGCGGAACATGATCTCGCCGATGGTCTCGCCATCGGTCGGCACCGGCTGCATGGAATCGGGATCGAGCACCGCCACCTGCGACTGCAGGTGATAGCGCACGCCCTGGCGCGCCTTCCTGACCGCGCGGTCCTGCTCGGACAGCGTGCTCCAGTCATCCTGCTCGGCGCAGACCGCGGCCGGGCCGTAGACCTCGGTCAGGCCATAGACATGGGTCAGCTCGAACCCCATCGCCTCCATCTGCGCCAGCACCGCGGCCGGCGGCGGTGCGCCGGCCACCATGCCGCGCACCGGGCCGCGCACGCCCTCGCGCCACGCGGCGGGCGCATTGACCAGCGCGGTATGCACGATCGGCGCGGCGCAGTAGTGGGTCACGCCCTCTTCGCGCATCAGGTCGAACACCAGCCTGGGCTCGAACTTGCGCAGGCATACGTTGACGCCCGCGCGCGCCGCAACGGTCCACGGGAAGCACCAGCCATTGCAGTGGAACATCGGCAGCGTCCACAGGTAGACCGGGTGCTTGGGCAAATCCCACTCGAGGATATTGGACACGGCATTGATGGCCGCGCCGCGGTGGTGGTAGACCACGCCCTTGGGGTCGCCGGTGGTGCCCGAGGTGTAGTTCAGCGCAATGGCTTCCCACTCGTCGGCCGGCATGTGCCACGCGTAGTCCGGGTCGCCCGAGGCGAGGAACGCTTCGTAGTCTGTGTCGCCGAACGGCACCTCTTGCGGGCCCAGCACGTCATGCACGGCGATGACCTTCAGGCCGGGGATTTCCAGCGCCATCTGGCGCGCCAGGTCGGCAAACTCGGTATCGGCCAGCAGCACGCGCGCCTCGCCATGGCGCAGCATGAAGACCAGGTTGGCGGCATCGAGGCGGATATTCAGCGCATTGAGCACGGCACCCGCCATCGGCACGCCGAAATGCGCCTCCACCATGGCCGGCGTATTGGGCAGCAGCGCGGCCACGGTATCGCCCTTGCCGATGCCGGCACGCGCCAGCGCGCTGGCCAGGCGCCGTGCGCGCGCATAGGTGTCGCGCCAGTTCTGGCGCAGCGGGCCGTGCACGATGGCCAGGCGCTCGCCGTACACCTCGGCCGCGCGGACCAGGAAGTCGATGGGCGTAAGCGGCACGAAGTTGGCCGCGTTGCGGGCCAGGCCGCTGTCGAAATCGGTGGGCATTGCTTGTGTCTCCGCGTATCTGGCGGCGTTGGCGGCGGGGCCGCGCAACAGGCCGCGTGATGCTGTCAATGCGCTGCATGGGTGCAGCGATGTCCGGGGCGAAGTGACCATTGTCCGCGCCATCCGGCGCTGTCACTTTTTCTGGCACAAGGCTATCATCGCACACGCTGGCGCACTGTCGCCCAGACGACAAACCTGCCGCAAACCCGGGCCAGGCAAGGCTTACACGATTCTTACAGGGACCCGGCCCGAGCCGCGCGTCCATGCCATGAGCGAACCTGCAGACCCGAATTCCGCCCCAGCCGCAGTCCTTGCCGGCCATGCCTGGTTCGGCGCCCTGGCGCCGGAACACCAGGCGCTGGCCGCGCGCGAAACGCTGCTGCAGTCCTTTGCCGCGGGCGCCTTCATCGCCCGGCGCGGCGAGCCGTCGCGCCACTGGATCGGCGTGGACAGCGGCCTGATCAAGCTGGCGGTGTACACCCCCGACGGGCGCGGCTGCACCTTCTCCGGCGTGCCCGCGGGCGGCTGGTGCGGCGAAGGCAGCGTGATCAAGCGCGAAGACCGCCGCTATGACGTGATCGCGATCCGCGACTCGCAGGTGCTGCTGGTGCCAGAGCCTGTGTTCAACACGCTGCTGGCGCAGAGCCTGCCGTTCGCCAGCTTTGTCGTGCGCCAGCTCAACGAGCGCATGGGCCAGTTCATCGCCACCGTGCAGAACGACCGCCTGCTGGGTGCCGATGCGCGCGTGGCGCAGGCCATCGCGCAGCTGTTCCACCCGGACCTGTATCCGCGCACCAGCCCCGTGCTGGAGCTGTCGCAGGAAGAGATCGGCCTGCTGACCGGGCTGTCGCGCCAACGGGTCAATCAGGCGCTGCGCCGGCTGGCCGATGCCGGCATGGTCCACCTGTCCTACCAGAGCATCCGCGTGACCGACCTGCCCCGGCTGCGCCACTTCGGGCTGTCCGAGCTGTAACGCTGCCGTCACCGGGCGCCGTGAACGATCAAACGGACGAGGTCCGCGGCCTTGCGCACCCCGTGGAATCCTGCGACAGTTACCGGCCGCACCCCCCGCTCAGCTTCCGGGTTGTCTTCCGCATGCCGCTTGTCAGCCGTCACCACGTCCGCTTTGCCCGCCTGCGCTTTCCCTTTGCCGTGCATGTACAAGCCCTGCACGGCACGGCCAGCCTGCGCGACGCCAATGCGCGGCGCGAGGTGCGGCCCGGCGACCCGTTCGTGGTCCACGCCTTTGCCCACTTCGACTGCGACTTGCCCGGCACGTGGCAGCACCCCTGCGCCATCGTCCTGACCGCCGTCCCGGACAGTGAATGTCCCCGCCTGGCCGGCAAGCCCGGCGACAGGCCCTGGTCGCGCCGCTTCGCCGGCCTGGTCTTTTCCCGCCCCGATACCGACTGGAATGTCGAGCGCCTGGCCGCGCAATGGCAGGTGCCCGCACGCCAGGTGCGCGCCCGGCTCTTCGCCGAAGGCGAGGCCCTGCACCCGCTGCTGCGCGAGCAACGCGCCGCCCATGCCCTGCACGCGCTGGCCGCCGCCGGCCCGGTGTCTTCGCTGGACGTGCTGGCGGCGCATGCCGGCCTGCGTTCCGGCAGCGCGCTGGCGCGCAGCTGGCAGAACTGGTTCGGCATCGATGCGGCGCGCCTGGTGGAAGACTGCCGGGCAGGCAACCGCACCACAGTGCCCGCTGCCACCTGGCCCGGCCTTGTGCCAACGGCTGCCTGACACAGCGGCCTGCGCGTCACACAGCGGGGAATTTGAGCCATCCTGCAGCATTGCCGCAGCAGCCTCTGCCCACACACTCCCGACAGTTTGTCAATCGCCTGAACTCGGGTTGGCCCCATCCCCCCTATCACGCAGACTCGCCTCGCGGGGCGGGTCAGCCACCCTGCGGGCGGGGCCTGCATGAGCCGGATATCGACCACCGCAGGACTCCACCAGAACAAAAACCATACAGGGCGAAAACGGGATGAAAACAAAACAAATGTTCTTGACGGGTCTGGCGACGGCGGTCCTGTCTGCATGCGGAGGCGGCGATGGCGGTTCGACCGCGCCGACCACCACCACGGCGGCGCCTGCCGCGACCAAGATCAGCGGCACGGCCGCAGTTGGCGCTGCGCTGGGCAATGCCGCCGTGCAGGCCAAGTGCGCATCGGGCAGCGGCACCGCCACCACCGCGGCGGACGGCAGCTTCACCATCAGCATCGAAGGCGCGACGCGCCCCTGCGTGCTCAGCGTCACGGCGCCAGACGGCACCACGCTGCATTCCGTGGTCGAAGCCGGCACCGGCACCACCGCGACGGCCAACATCACGCCGCTGACCGAGCTGGTCACCGCTTCGCTGGCACAGGGCAATACCGATGCCTTCTTCGAGCAGTTTGATGCAAACGCGCAAGCCAGGCTCTCCACCGACAACGTGAACGCGGCCATCGGCGCGGTGCGCCTGGTGCTGACGGGTGTGGTCGACCTTTCCAGCATCGACCCGGTCAAGGACCCGCTGGTGGCCGCCAACGGCGCCAACGCCGGCAATGCGCAGGACCAGTTGCTGGACCAGTTGGGTGATCGCCTGGAGGCAAGCAAGACGACGCTGGCCGAGCTCTCTTCGGCAGTCGCTTCCAATGCCGGTGCGGCGGCAGTCCAGACCGCACTGCAACCGGCAGCGGCCAGCTGCGCCGGCTTGAAGACCGGCAAGTACCACGTCGTAGAACTGGGCACGCCAATTGGCGAAACCGGCGAGATGGACGCCGCCACGCTGCAGTTCAAGCTGGGCACCGACGTCACCACCTTCACCGCCGACGCATCGGAAGCCTGCCGCTTCACCGCAGGCACCGACACCGTGCTGGTCTCCAAGTCGGGCCTGAGCGTGGTGATGCCACCGGCTGGCACGGTCAACCGCCTGCCTGCCCTGCTGATTCCTGCCCAGGCACTGACCCTGGCCGACCTGGCCGGCGACTGGAATGGTCTTGGCTATGAGCGCGATGGCCCGTCGCCATACGCGGCGTCGCGCGTGAACTTCAGCCTGGATGCCGCGGGCAAGGTGACCGCCGGCGCAGACTGCTCGGGCCTGGATTCGTGCTCGGCATGGCTGCCGGATGAATTTCCCACCATCACGCTCAACCCCGATGGCGGGCTGAACGTCACCGACCAGGACGGTGGTGCTGAGCGGGCCTATGCGTTCAAGGGCACCGACGGGCAGCTGGTCATCGTCTTCACCCACGGTGACGGATTCACGATGGCCACCAGGCGGATCGCCCGTGGGCTGCCTGCCGTGGGCGCGACCAATTCGTTCTGGGACACGAACATTCTCCCGGTGGACAGCAACTCCGCTACACCCGATGGCATCAGCGCGACGACGGCCTCCACAGTCAGGTTCACCGCGGTGGATGCCCAGGCAAACACGTACACGCGCGAGCGCGACGACGGACGGGTGGACACCTGGAAGGTGAACACCCCGCTCGACGGCCTGCGCTACCGCGCCCCGACTCCCAACAACAGCGGCGGTAGTGAAGCCATCAGCATGTCGTTCGGCAACACGGGCCTGAATGTGGCGATCGGCGTGAATACGGCTCGCCGCTTCTTCAGCATCTCGGTCAACCGCCCGTAACTCCGCTGCAAGTCGTCAATCCGGACAGCCAAGTCCGGACAACGATTCAAGCCGGCGTCGCCTTACGGCGCCGGTTTTTTTCTTTCCCGCTCCGACCGCAGGCAAAAAAATACCCACCGCCGGGTGGTAGTGGGTAAGGAAAAGTGGTGTAGACACGTCGCGGAACTGCCCACGGCTAGAATCTTCGCATCGCCACGCCGCGCGGCAAATAATCTTTCCGGACTAGTCGCACTCACGCATCTTGTGCATGGACAAGCGCCCGGGATTCTTGTCCAATGGCTTTCGCCCGCTGCCCGCCCCTCGCCCATGTCCCAGGCCCGACTGCTGCTGATCGACGACCATACCTTGTTCCGCACCGGCCTGCGCCTGGTGCTGGCCGACAGCCCCAGCGTGGCGCATATCATCGAGGCCGGCTCGGTGATGCAGGCGGTGCAGGACCATGACGGCGCGGCCGTGGACATCCTGCTGCTCGATATCCAGATGCCGGGGCTGAACGGCATCGAAGGCGTCAAGGTGCTGAGCCGGCATTTCCCCACCGCGCGCATCCTGATCGTGTCTGGCACATCGGGCCTTGAGATCATCCCGGCCGAGGTGCGGCGCGACATCGCGGGCTTCCTGCCCAAGTCCGCCGATGCCCGCGAGATCGAGGAAGCGATCGCCTGTTGCCTGGCAGGCGGCACGCATTTTTCCGGCGATGCCGATGCGGGCACCCAACCGCCCCCGGCGCCCTATGCCGCCAGCACGCTGACGCCGCGCCAGCTGGAGGTGCTGCACCAGCTCACGCTGGGCCGCTCGAACAAGGTCATTGCCTACCATATGGGCCTGTCCGAAAACACGGTGCGAGTCCATGTCGCGGCCATCCTCAGTCATCTTGGGGTCGTCAGCCGCCTGGAAGCCATCCTTGAAGCCCAGCGCCGTGGCCTCGTGCAGGCGGCACGGTGATGGCGGACCTTGCTGCATCGTCACGCATGCGGCTGCCGTGGCTGCCCCGCTACGACGAGCCGCGGCTACTGGCCGCGCAGATGAACCTGATCGACCAGAGCTTCAGCAGTGCCATGCTGGGCTGCTCGCTGGCGGCCTTTATCCTGGCGACGGGCCTGACCCTGACCGGCAACCGGCCCGGCGCCCTGCCCTGGGCGTGCGCGATGGCCCTGGCCTGCGCGATTGCGTACTTCGGCCGGCTGCGGCTGCCGGGACGGCTGTCCGAAGCCGGCGCGGGGCGCTATGCGCGCGGCATGACCGCGATGCTGACGCTGATCGGCGCGCTGTGGGGCCTGGTGGCATGGCTGTACCTGGACGTGCGCCAGCCAGCGGTGGTGATCTGCGTGTTGTCGCTGATCGCCGGCATGAGCGCGGCGGCGCTGGCCGTGTTCTCGGCCTGCCTGCCGGTGGCAATCGGTTTCTTCCTTCCTGCGATCGTGCCGGTCTGGATCGCATTCCTTGCCACCGGCGATATCGAGTACCTGCCGATGTTTCTCGGCACGCCGCTGTACCTGTGCGTGCTGCTGGTCTTTGCCCGCAATTACGCGCGCGTGGCGCGGCAGGCGATTGCGCTGCGCTTCGAGAACGTGGAGCTGATCTCGCAGTTGCGCGATCAGACCGCGCGCGCCGAGGCCGCACAGCATGCGGCCGAAGACGCCAGCCGGGCCAAGTCAGTATTCCTGGCCTCCGCCAGCCATGACCTGCGCCAGCCGCTGCATGCAATGGGACTGTTCCTGGTATCGCTCGGGCGCTCCGAGCTGGATGAACGCCAGCGCCAGCTGGTGGCGCATATTGAAGCCTCTTCCGGCGCGGCGCGCGAGATGCTGAACTCGCTGCTGGATTTCTCCAAGCTGGAGGCCGGCGTGATCACGCCGCGGGCGCGCGCCTTCCGCCTGCAGCCGCTGCTGCACAAGCTGGAAAACGAGTTCGCGCCACAGGCCGACGCACGCGGGCTGGTGTACCGCACGCGCGATACCACCGCCATGCTCTACGGCGACCCCACGCTGGTCGAACTGGTGCTGCGCAACCTGATCGCCAATGCCATCCGCTATAGCTGGCAAGGCGGCGTGCTGGTGGCCTGCCGCATGCACCGGCTGCACGCCGTGGTCGAGGTATGGGACACCGGCATCGGCATACCCGCCGCGCAGCACCGGGACATCTTTCGGGAATTCCACCAGCTGGGCAATCCGGAGCGCGACCAGCGCAAGGGGCTGGGCCTGGGCCTGGCCATTGTCGACGGCCTGGCGCGCACCATGCGCACGCGCGTGACGCTGGGCTCACGGCCCGGGCGCGGCTCGGTGTTCCGCTTCAATATGCCGCTGGCATGGGGCACGCCGGAAGAAGCGCCACGCCCGCCGGCGCCGCACGCCCTGGACGGGCTGCGCGTGCTGGTGATCGACGACGACGCCGCCATCCGCACCGCCATGTCCGAACTGCTGGCGGCGTGGCAATGCGAGTGCCGCACGGCCGAATCCGAGGAAGACGCGCTCGCGCTGCTGTCTTCCTTCACCCCGGCGCTGATCCTGGCGGACTACCGCCTGCGCGGCCACCGCACCGGCCAGGAAGCGCTGGACGCGATCCGCCAGCGGCTCGGCCGGCACGTGCCAGCAATCATCATCACGGGGGATACGGCGGCAGACCGGCTGCGCACCGCGCACGCGTCCGGCACCGCGCTGCTGCACAAGCCGGTGGTATCGCAGGAATTACAGGCAGCGATCGATGCGCTGCTGCGCAACCCGGCCACGCATGGCGAAGCCGACCCCGACCGTCAGGCGGCGGCCGTGGCAAGGTAAGCAGCACCCCCCGCTCAGCCGGGGGCCGGCGGCGTCAGCCGCCCGAATGCAGCGGGGACAGCGAATAGGCGAGCACCAGCCCCGCAACGATCGCCGGGGAACCCAGCCGGATCGCCGTGCTGCGGGACAGCACGCCCAGATACACATACAAACACACCAGCACCATCGCAGTCACATACAGCAGGCTGTCATAGACTTGCATGGATGTCTCCCTTGCCATTGTTCTTATTGCTTTACTTCGGTGGGCTGCCGACGGGGGCGTGATGCGGGGGTCTTGCGGAAATGCGTGGGGGGCGCTCCGTCGCCAGCATGCTATGGCTGTCTGTTGAAATGATAGTCACCACTTCGACGGAGCGTGGCAATCATGGAAATCCCTTTGCGGCACCGCACCAGTCATGATGCAGCGCCGCAAAGCAAGGTCTGGATAGAAGGGATCCGGGGGTGCGCAAGACGCGCACCGCGCCGCTCTCAATCCGCGGGCAGCATCTCAGGATTCCACGCGATTTCCCACAGATGCCCGTCGGGATCCTGGAAATAGCCGGCGTACCCGCCCCAGAACGTATCCTGCGCCGGCTTGACCACGCTGGCGCCCGCGGCCAGCGCCTGGGCCATCACTGCATCCACTTCCGCCTTGTCGCCGACGTTATGCGCCAGCGAGAAATCCGTCTGCGCGCGCGGCGTCACCGGCAGTCCGGTGTCATGCGCAAGACTGGTGCGCGGCCAGACTGCCAGCTTCAACCCGGCCTGCAAGTCGAAGAAGGCCACGGCGCCGTGTTCGAACTGCTCGCCGACGATGCCTGCGGTGGGCAGGCCCAGGCCGTCGCGATAAAAGCGCACCGCACGCTGCAGGTCATCGACACCCAGCGTGATCAGCGTAATCCGGGGTTTCATGGCGGGTACCTCCTGTGTCGACCGGCAGCCTAGCGCTGCCCGAAAGCCGCATCGGCGAACAGGTCCTTCAGTTCGCGCGGCTGCGACCGCCAGTATTGCTTCGGCGCCTGCACGCTTGCGCCCAGCCGCGCGGCCGCATGCCAGGGCCAGCGCGGGTCATACAGCATGGCACGGGCCAGTGACACCGCGTCGGCTTCATGGTTGGCGATGATGGCTTCTGCCTGCTCCGGCTCCGTGATCAGGCCCACCGCAATCGTCGGCAGGCCAACCTCGGCCTTCACGCGCTGCGCGTAGGGCACCTGGTAGCCGGGCCCGAGCTTGATCGCCTGCTGTGGCGACACGCCGCCGGTGGTCACGTGGATCGCCGCGCAGCCGCGTGCCTTCAGCGCCTTCGACAACGCCACCGTTCCTTCGATATCCCATCCGCCCGGCACCCAGTCGGTTGCGGAAATACGCATCCACACCGGACGCTCAGCCGGGAACACCTCACGCACCGCGTCGAATACCTCGATCGGGAACCGCATGCGGTTTTCCAGGCTGCCGCCGTATTCATCGTCACGATGGTTGGCCAGCGGCGACAGGAACTGGTGCAGCAGGTAGCCGTGCGCGGCATGGATCTCAATCCCATCCAGCCCCAGCCGCGCCGCACGCCTTGCCGCCGCGACAAAGTCATCGCGCACCTTGTCCATGCCGGCACGATCCAGCGCGACAGGCGCGACTTCTTCCGCGCCATGCGGTACCGCGGAAGGCGCCACCGCATGCCAGCCACCGGGCGCATCCGGCGCGATCTGCTGCCCGCCATCCCACGGCGCCTGGCTCGACGCCTTGCGGCCGGCGTGCCCCAGCTGGATCGCAATGGCGATCGGCGAATGCGCGCGCATCGCCTTGACCACGCGGCCAAGCGCCGCCTCGTTTTCGTCGGAATACAGGCCCAGGTCCTGCGGCGTGATGCGCCCCTCGGGCGAGACTGCCGTGGCTTCCACGATCAGCATGCCGGCGCCGGACAGCGCGAGCGACCCGAGGTGGATCATGTGCCAGTCGCCCGCATTGCCGTCCTGCGCGGAATACTGGCACATCGGGGCGATGATGATGCGGTTGGCGAGGGTGAGATCGCCGATGGCGAGCGGTTCGAACAGAAGGCTCATGCGTGCTGCTCCATGCAGGGATCGGACAGGAAGTATCGATTCTAGGCCGGCGCCGGAATTGCTGCCGGCNCCCGGCCCACGCCGCTACGCCGCCGCCAACGGATCGCGAGCTGCCAGCCGCAGCCAGCTCGCGATCGCGGCCAGCCCGGCGAAGCCCGCGCCCAGCGCCAGGGCCAACCCCGGCCCGTGGTCGCCTGCGATGCCAAAGCACAGCGCCACCAGCGCCGCACCGCTGGCCTGCCCCAGCAGCCGCGCCGTGGCCACCACGCCGCTGGCGCCGCCGCTGCGCTCGCGCGGGGCGCTCGTCATCAACGCCTTGAGGTTGGGCGACTGGAAGAAGCCGAAACCCGCGCCGCAGATGCACATGCGGATGCCGATATCGAGCGCGCTGGGGTCGGCCGGCAGCATGGCCAGCGACAACATGCCGGCGCTGAGCACCGCCAGCCCCACGCCGCCGAGCACGGCCGGCGGATAGCGGTCAGACAGCCGTCCGGCAAGCGGCCCGATCAGCGCCACCACGACGGACCATGGGGTCAGCAGGAAACCGGTCTCGACCTGCCCGCGCCCGAGCACGTGCTGGAAGTAGAACGGCAGCGAGACGAAGGCCAGACCCTGCGCGGCGAAGGAGCACACCGCGGTCAGCGTCGACAGCGCGAACATGGGCCGCCGGAACAGGTCCACCGGCAGCATCGGTGCCGGATGGCCGCGCTCGCGCCACAACAGCAGGCCGAACGTCACCGCGAAGATGCCCGCCGCCGCCAGCGACAGATGCAGCGGCGCGCGCTGCGCGCCTTCGCCCAGCGCAAGGACCAGCGCGGCAAAGGCAACCACGCTGAGCCCCGCCGCGACGCGGTCGAAGCCGTGCGTGCTGCGCGGCGTCTGCGGCAGCGAACCGCGCCCGATCGCCAGCGCCAGCAGGCCGATCGGCAGGTTAACGGCAAACAGCCACGGCCACGTGCCGAACGAGAGGATCACCGAGGCCACCGTGGGGCCCACCGCGAACGACACGCCTACCACCAGTGCATTGAACCCCAGCCCACGCCCGAGCCGGTGCGTGGGGAAGAGCGCGCTGATCAGCGCCGTGTTGACGCTCATGATGGCCGCCGCGCCAATGCCCTGCAGCACCCGCGCCGCCGCCAGTGTCGGCAGCGACCACGCCAGCGCGCACACCATGGAGGCGGCGGTGAACAGCACCACGCCGCCAAGGTAGATGCGCCGGTGGCCCAGCACGCCGCCCAGCGCGGCGAACGGCAGCAGCGTCGACACCATCGCCAGCTGGTAGGCATTGATCACCCACACCGACGCCGCCGGCGTGGCGCGCAGGTCTGCCGCGATCGACGGCAGCGCCGTGTTGGCGATCGCGGTATCCAGGGTGGCAAGGGCGACGGCGATGAGGATGGCGGCCATGCCGCGGCGTTCGCGCGAAGTCATGGCGGCGTCCGCGGTCGAGGCGGATTCGAGGGGGGCTGTGCTGGACAATGTCTTTACCGGTTGCCGCCATGCCGGGACTGGTGGTGCAAGGGCTGCACACAAGGCATGGTGATCGTCAGGTCAAGACGATACGGGAAAACCCTTCAACGTGCTGAAGACGCGTTCATATGTATGTACATTATCGCCCCCTGCCCGGCCAATGACACTGAGCACTGGCCGGTGCCACGCTCCCGGAGTTACTGCACCGACAGCCCGCCATCCACGCCGATGCTCTGCCCGTGGATAAAGCGCCCGGCCGGTGCCGCCAGCAGAACGGCAAGACCCGCGACATCGCTGGCCTCGCCGATGCGCCGCATCGGCACGCCGGCAGCCAGCCGCGCCTCGCGCTCCGGATCGCCCCACAGCGCGTCGCGGGAGAACTCGGTGCGCACCGGGCCGGGATTGATCGCGTTGACGTTGATGCCGGACGGCCCCAGCTCCAGCGCCAGGCTGCGTACCGCCTGGTCGATGGCGGCCTTGGTCACGCTGTACATCCCCAGGAAGGCAGAGCCACGCTTGGCGGCAATGCTCGACATGAAGATGATGGAGCCGTCGCGGCGATCGATCATCTGCGGCGCCAGGGCGTTCACCAGCACCAGGTTGCCGCGCACATTGCCCGCCATGGCAGCATCGAACACCTCGGGTCCCTGGCTCAGCATCGACCCGGGCTGGCCGCTCGCGGCTGCATTGAGCACCAGTGCATCGACACGCCCATACGCGGCCAGCGCCTGCTCCGCGAAGGCGCGCACGCTGTCAACGTCGGCGATATCGCAGGCGATGCCGGTGGCGCGGATGCCCTCGACCTCCAGCTGGCTGGCGGCGTCGCGCGCCGCGCCCGCATCGCGCCCGGACACCACCACGGCGGCGCCGGCCGCGCCAAGCGCGCGCGCCATTTCCAAGCCCATGCCGCGGGTGGAGCCGGTGATGACGGCAACGCGGCCGCCAAGGTCGAATAGGTTCTGCATGACTGATCACTCCTGTGAGGATTGGGAGCCGGCGCCTGGACAGCGCATCGGCACAAATGCGGCGAAAGGGAGACTGCACATAGATGACACTTGTCATCTATTGAATAAAGTATGGTCATCATCTAAACTCCGGTCAAGGTAGAAATTCCGAAGAGGTCTTCAGATGGCACGCGCATCACGCGAACAAACCGACAAGAACCGCGAGGCGATCGAACAGGCGTCGTCGCGCCTGTTCCGCGAACGCGGCCTGAATGGCGTCAGCGTGGCCGAGTTGATGGCGGACGCCGGCCTGACCCATGGCGGCTTCTATGGCCACTTCGCCTCCAAGGACGCGCTGGCCGCGCAGGCCTGCAAGCGCGCGTTTGAAGAATCGACCGCCCGCTGGGAACGCCGCCTGGCCCGCGCCGATGGCGACCGCAAGGCCATGCTGGCCAACCTGGTAGAGCCTTACCTGACCGCCGCGCATTGCGCCAACCCGGGCGTGGGCTGTGCCGCCGCGGCGCTGGCCGTGGACGTGGCCCGCGAACCCGCCGACAAGCCCGTGCGCCAGGCCTACGTGGAAGGCTTGCGCGTGATGGTGGACGACATGGCGCAGACCGTTGAATCCGATGACCCGCAGGTGCGCCACGATGAAGCGCTGGTGCGCATGGCGCTGCTGGTCGGCGCCCTCACGCTGGCGCGTGCCACCGACGGCGATCCGCTCTCCGACGAGATGCTAAGCGCCGTGCGGAGCCGCCTGCTGGGCAGCACCGCTTAAACCCCGTTTTCCCGAAGCCTGAAACACCCCCNCTGAACCCCCCCCGCCGCCGTCAGACACGGCGGGGATGGCTTCGCTTTGCCCTTTGCCAACGCCTACCAGACCCTGACAACGAGACCCCCATGTTCGCGCAAGCCCTTTCCAGCCGGCTCGACCGGCGCGGCATCCACTACGCGTGGCTGGTCGCCGCCCTGACCTTCCTGGTAATACTCACCACCTCGGCCGCGCTCGGCCTGCCCGGTGCCTTCCTGAAGCCGCTGACCAGGGAGATGGGCTGGAACACCGACCAGATCTCATCGATCCTGGCCTTCCGCTTTGCGCTGTTCGGGCTGATGGCGCCGTTCTCGGCCCTGCTGATGGATCGCTTCGGCGTGCGCAACGTGGTCTGCGCCGCGCTGGCGCTGATTGCCGGCGGCATGGCGCTGGCCACCGTGTCGACCGAGTTGTGGCAGCTCTTTGTCGCCTGGGGCCTGATGCTGGGCGTTGGCTCCGGGCTGACTGCGCTGGTGCTGGCGGCCGTGATCGCCAACCGCTGGTTCAGCGCGCGGCGCGGGCTGGTGATCGGCATCCTGACGGCCGGCGCGGCGACGGGGCAACTGGCCTTCCTGCCGGTGGCCGCCTGGCTGATCGAGCATATGGGCTGGCGCGTGGCCGTGCTGCCGGTGCTGGCTGCCTGCGCGGCGCTGGCGCTGCTGGTATTCGGCCTGATGCGCAACCGGCCCACCGACGTCGGCCTGGCTGCGTTCGGCGAAGTCCCGGCCCATCCAGCCACACGGCCCGCCGCACAACCCGTCACGCCCTTCACGCTGCGCGGGCCTTTCCGGGTGCTGCGCGATGCCGCCCGCACCCAGACCTTCTGGGTGCTGGCCGGCACCTTCTTCATCTGCGGGCTGAGCACCAACGGGCTGATCCAGACCCACTTCATTGCACTGTGCGGCGACTTCGGCATGGGCCCGGTGCCGGCCGCCTCGGCGCTGGCGATGATGGGTGCGTTCGATTTCGTCGGCACCATCCTGTCGGGTTGGCTGTCGGACCGCTACGACAGTCGCAAGCTGCTGTTCTGGTACTACGCGCTGCGCGGCCTGTCGCTGTTCTGGCTGCCGCATTCGACCTTCACGCTGTACGGCCTGTCGATCTTTGCGATGTTCTACGGCCTGGACTGGATCGCCACCGTGCCGCCCACGATCAAGCTGGCGGCCACCGCTTTCGGGCGCGAACGCGCGCCGATGGTGTTCGGCTGGATCTTCGCGGCCCACCAGATCGGCGCGGCCGTGGCGGCATTCGGCGCGGGGCTGAGCCGTACGCTGCTGCTGACCTATACGCCGGCGCTGTATGCGGCCGGTGCGGCCTGCATGGTGGCGGCGTTGCTGGCGCTGATGGTCAGCCGGACACGCGCGGCGGCGGCAATCGAGGCAGCGCGGGCGTAGCCCGCTGCCCCGGTGCCAGCCTCAGCCGCCCTTCGCGTAAGCCACGAACGAATACAGGCTCGGCGGCCGCTGGTCGCGCGACACGACATTGATGCACAGCTCCGAGGCCGCTACCGGGCCGGGCAGCGACAGGAAGCGGTTTTGCCCGATGTCGCTGCCACTGGCGACCACCTGCCACTGCCCGTTGGCATTGGCCTCCACGGTGAAGCTGCTGGTCCAAGCGGAAAAGCGCGGGTTCCGGCCCCTTCAGCCTTTGCCCTTGCTCCTGGTCGCGGCGGCTTTCCCCTGCGAGCGCCCGACGGTCCGTTTTGGCACCGCCTCCGGCTTCGCCGCCTGGGCCGACTTCATGAAGTTTCTTTCGCTGGTGGTCACGCCCACGATCCGGGCGAGCTGCCGGCTTACGCTGATGTAGGCGTGGCCCATGCGGGCATCGAAATACAACGCATCGCCGCGCGCCAGGCGCAGCTTCTCGCCGTTGTCGAACTGTATTTCGATCTCGCCGCTGAGCACATAGACAAACTCCTCGCCGGGATGGCGCGAGAAGTCACCGGGGCCCTCGATGCGGCGCGCATGCACGGTGCCGACCACCGGGCTCATCTGCTTGCCGACGGCCTCTGCGCCAAGAAATTCATAGGTCAGCGACGATCCCCGGTAGGTCACGCCCGCGCCGGCCCGGGTCACGACAGGCCCCTGGAACGGTGACGTCTTCGTGCCGGCACCCGCGAACATCGAGCCCATGTCCATCTGCAGCGCCTGGCCCAGCGCAGCAAAATTCTCGTAGCCCAGCGCCAGTTGCCCGCGCTCCGCACGCGAGATGGTGGTGATCGAGACGCCCGACAGTTCGGCGAGGTGCGCCAGCGTCCAGCCGAAGGCCTTGCGCGCCGAGCGCAGGCGCTTGCCAAAGGTTTCGCGGTCGAGCGTGCGCGACTCGTCGTCATCGGTCCCGATGCCGCTGCCGCGCCCCTGGGCGGTGTGTGGTTTCAAGCCTGCATCCTTTTTTCCATTGGACGGAATGCTAACAGAGCAGACCGCGCCAAGGCTCATCCCCTGGCGCCCACCTTAACGCAAGATTTGCGTATCCGCAATTTGCATATACGCAAATTCTTGCCTACACTCACTCCCATTCCGAATGCATGAGCGCCCCGCAGGCGCTCTCCTGCCACCTGATCCATGCACCCGACTCACGCTGCCTCACCGATTCCAGCCGACTATCTCATCATCGGAGGCGGCATTGCCGGTGCTTCCGTCGCGTACTGGCTCGCGCCCCATGGCCGCGTCATCCTGCTCGAACGCGAAGCCCAGCCTGGCTACCACTCGACCGGCCGCTCGGCGGCGTTGTTCATGGAAAGCTACGGCACCACGCAGGTCCGCGCGCTGACGATGGCAAGCCGCGCCTTCCTGCAGGATCCGCCGCCGGGTTTTGCCTCGCACCCGCTGCTCACGCCGCGCGGCGCGCTGATGGTCGCCGGCCCCGGGCAACAGCATTTGCTTGACGCGCACTGGGACGTGGTGCGCGCCGTCGATCCCGACGCCCGCCTGCTGAGTGCAGCGCAAGCGTGCGAGCGCGTACCGGCGCTGCGCGCGGAGCAACTGGTCGGCGGCGTTTATGAGCCCGGCGCCGCAGACATGGATGTGGACGCGATCCACCAGGGCTACCTGCGCGGCATGCGCCAGGCCGGCGGCAAGCTGGTGTGCGATGCCGAAGTCACGGCCATGGCACGAGTGCGGGACCACTGGCGCGTGGAGGCTGGCGGGGCGGTATATGCGGCACCGGTGGTACTCAACGCCGCCGGCGCCTGGGCCGACGTCATCGCGCGGCTGGCCGGCGTGCAGCCGCTGGGGATTGAACCCCGCCGCCGCTCTGCCTTCGTCTTCGCGCCGCCCGTGGATATGGACACCAGCGGCTGGCCCATGGTCTTCGGCGCCGACGAGGACTGGTACATCAAGCCCGATGCCGGCATGTTGCTGGGCTCGCCGGCCAATGCCGACCCGGTCGAGCCACAGGACGTCCAGCCCGAGGAAATGGATATCGCGCTCGCCATCGACCGCATCGAGACCGCGACCTCGCTCAGGATCCGCCGCCCTGCGCGCACCTGGGCCGGGCTGCGCTCCTTCGTCGCCGACGGCGACCTGGTGGGCGGGTTCGACGACGCCGTGCCGGGCTTCTTCTGGGTGGCGGGCCAGGGCGGCTACGGCATCCAGACCTCGGCGGCCATGGGCGAGACCTGTGCCGCGCTGGCGCGCGGCCTGCCGGTGCCGGCACATCCCGCGTCGTTCGGCCTGAGCGCCGAGATGCTTGGTCCGGCGCGCCTGCGCCGCCTGGCCGCTTCCGCCTGAATCGCATCTTCCCCCAACCGCTAGTCCCCGACTGACCAGGAGCCAACCATCGTGCGTGTCTTCAGTGCCTCCCTCGCTACCGAAACCAACACCTTTGCGCCGATGCCCACCGGCCTGTCGTCCTTCAGGGATCGCGGCTACTTCGCGGCCGGCCAGCATCCTGACCAGATGACGTTTTTCTCAGGCCCGCTGTGGGCAGCACGGATCCGCGGCAAGGAGCACGGCTGGCAGCTGTGTGAAGGCATGGTGGCCGGCGCGCAGCCCAGCGGCACCACCACCCGCCATGCCTACGAAACCCTGCGCGAGGAACTGTTGACCGACCTGCGCGCGGCGCTGCCGGTGGACATGGTGCTGCTCGGCCTCCACGGCGCGATGGTGGCCGATGGCTATGACGACTGCGAGGGCGACCTGCTGCAGCGTGTGCGCGCCATCGTTGGCCCCGAGGTGGTGATCGGCGCGGAGCTGGACCCGCACTGCCACCTGACGCCCGAGATGACGGCCTACGCCGACGTGCTGGTCGCCTTCAAGGAATACCCGCATACCGACGTGCTGGAACGCGCACTGGAACTGGTCGACCTGTGCGCGGCCACGGTGGAAGGCAAGGTCCGCCCGGTGGCGGCGGTGGTCGATTGCAGGATGATCGTCACGGTCCACACCTCGCGCGAGCCGGCGCGCGGTTTCATCGACCGCATCCAGTCGCTGGAAGGGCGCGACGGCGTGCTGTCGATCTCGGTGGCGCATGGGTTTTCATGGGGCGATGTGCCGGGGATGGGTACCAAGGTGCTGGTCTACGCCGATGGCGACCAGGCCAGGGCCGATGCGCTGGCACGGCAACTGGCCGACGAACTGATCGCCATGCGCGATGGGCTCACGGTGCGCTACCCGGACATCGACACTTCGCTCGACGAGGCGCTGGCCTGCGACGGCGGGCCGGTGGTGCTGGCCGACGGCGCCGACAATCCCGGCGGCGGCGCAGCGAGCGACTCCACCTTTCTCCTGCGCCGCATGATCGAGCGCGGCATCGGCAATGCGGCGGTCGGCCCGGTGTGGGACCCGATCGCGGTGCGCATCGCCTTCGATGCCGGCGTGGGCGCACGCCTGTCGATGCGCATCGGCGGCAAGATCAGTCCGCTATCCGGCGACCCGTTGGACCTGGACTGCACGGTCAAGGCTCTGCTGCCTGACATGGTAATGACCGGGCTGTCCGACGCGCCGGTGCAGATGAGCGACTGCGCGCTGGTGGAAGCCAACGGCATCGACATCGTGCTGATCACGCTGCGCAACCAGGCCATGGGGACGGACATGTTCACCCAGCTGGGCTGCGACCTGGCGCGCAAGCAGATCATCGTGGTCAAGTCCTCGCAGCACTTCTACGCCGCCTTCTCGAAAGTGGCAAGGCACGTGATCTACGCAGGCGCCCCGGGTGCCGTCACGCTTGACCTCACGACCCTGCCCTACCGCAAGATCCAACGGCCCAAGTGGCCTCTGGACAGCACCGCGGGCTGAGCCCCGGCCGCCTGGCTGCGATCACAACAACAACGACAACGACGAAAACGGAGACTGCAGATGACACCAAACCGATCCCTGTCCGCCGCGCTCGCGGCTGGCGCCCTGGTCCTGGCAGGCGCCAGCCTGCCCGTGCTGGCGCAGACCAAGACGCTCAAGGTCGTGGCGCATGCCGACCTGAAGATCCTCGATCCGACCTTCACCACGGCCTACATCACGCGCAACTTCGGCTACATGGTCTACGACACGCTGTTCGCGCAGGACGCCAAGGGCAAGCCGCAACCGCAGATGGTCGAGAAGTACAGCAGCTCGAAGGATGGCGGGCAGTGGAGCTTCACGCTGCGTCCCGGCCTGAAGTTCTCGGATGGCAGCGCGGTTACCTCGGCGGACGCGATCGCCTCGCTGCAGCGCTGGGGCGCGCGCGACAGCCTGGGCCGTGCCATGGGCGAAGCCGGCGCCGAGTGGAAGGCGGTCGACGCGCGCACGTTCACGCTGACGCTCAAGGAACCCTTTGGCATGGTGCTCGATGCGCTGGCCAAGCCCTCTGGCTTTCCCCCGGTGATCCTGCCGGAACGCCTGGCCAGGATGCCCGCCACCGCGCCGCTGCCCGAGGTGCTGGGCTCCGGCCCCTTCATCTTCAAGCGCGACGAATGGGTGCCGGGCAACAAGGCGGTCTTCGTGCGCAACCCGCACTACGTGGCACGCAGCGAGCCCGCGAGCGGTCTCGCCGGCAGCAAGCAGCCCCGCGTGGACCGCGTCGAATGGCTCTACCTGCCAGACGCCAACAGCGCCATCGCGGCGCTCAAGCGCGGCGAGGTCGACCTGATCGAACAGGTACCGCCGGACTACATCACCCCGCTGCGCGGCGACGCCAGCATCAAGATCGGCTCGGGCGGCGCCTACCAGGGCGTGCTGGTGATGAACCAGCTGCATCCGCCATTCAACAACCCGAAAGTGCGCCAGGCCTTCCTGCAGGCGGTCAGCCAGGAACGCTTCACCGCGGCCATGGGCTATCCGCTCGACATGCGCATCAACTACTGCGCCACCTTCTTCATCTGCGGCGGCCGCAACGATACCGCTGCCGGCGCCGAACCGTACCGCAAGGCCGATCCGGCCCGTGCCAAGCAGTTGCTGGGCGCGGCGGGCTACAAGGGCGAAAAGGTGGTGCTGCTGGTGCCGACTGACATTCCCCAGCTCAACGCTGAAGCCCTGATGGCGGCACAGACCATGCGCAGCATGGGCATGAACGTTGACATGCAGAACATGGACTGGGCCTCCATCGGCGCGCGCCGCGCCAAGCGAGATGCGCCCGAGGCCGGGGGCTGGAATATGTACGTGACCGTCGCGGGCGAGTTCGATGCCGATTCCCCGATCACCAATGCCTACCTCGGCGCCGCCTGCGGCACCAGCCTGCCCGGCTGGCCCTGCGACAAGCCGCTCGACGCACTGCGCACGGCCTGGATCCGCGAGACCGTGCCCGCCAAGCGCAAGGAACTGCTCGATGCCTTCCAGAAACGCGCCTATGAGGCGGTGCCCTATGTGAACGCCGGCCAGTACTCGGCGGCCTTCGCGGCGCGTGCCAGCCTCAAGGGCCTCGACCGGATGTGGGCCGGCATGCCCACGGTCTGGATGCTCGACAAATAAGCACGAAGCACGAACCACCGGGGGAAACACGACAATGGGCTACCTGCTCCGACGCCTGGCCGCGACGCTGCCCGTGATGGCAGTGGTGGCCGTGGTGGTCTTCCTGCTGATCCACTTGTCGCCGGGCGATCCGGCGGCGCTGATCGCAGGCGACCTCGCGACCGTTGACGACATCGCCAGGCTGCGCGGCGTGCTGGGGCTGGACCAGNGCGGGGGCGGGCCCAGCCGCTATGGCGGCAGTTCTTGCTGTGGCTCGGCCGGCTCGCCACCGGCGACCTCGGCACCTCCATCTTCACCCAGGTGCCGGTGGCCCGGTTGCTGGCGCAGCGGCTGGAGCCGACCGTCTCTGTCGCCGCGCTGACCATGCTGCTGACCTTGCTGGTCGCGGTGCCACTGGGAACGCTGGCCGCGTACCGCGCCGGCAGCTGGGTCGACCGGCTGGTGATGCTGTTCGCGGTGCTGGCATTCTCGCTGCCGGTGTTCCTGGTGGGCTACCTGCTGGTCTACGCCTTTGCCATCCAGTTGCCGTGGTTCCCGGTACAGGGCTATGCGCGCCTCGCCGACGGCGCTGGCGCATGGCTGCGCAGCCTGGTGCTGCCCTGCGTCAACCTGGCGCTGGTCTATATCGCGCTGGTGACGCGCATGACGCGCGCAACCGTGCTGGAAGTCCTGCACGAGGACTACATCCGCACGGCGCGCGCCAAGGGCCTGGGCGTGCTGCCGGTGCTGGGCCACGCGCTGCGCAACGCGGCGATCCCGATCGCCACCACCGTCGGCATGGGCATCGCGCTGCTGATCGGCGGCGTGGTCGTGACCGAGACCGTGTTTGCGATCCCGGGTGTCGGCCGCCTGGTGGTCGACTCGGTGCAGCGCCACGACTACCCGGTGATCCAGAGCGTGCTGCTGGTCTCCGCCGGGGTCTACGTGCTGATCAACCTGATGATCGACCTCAGCTACCGGCTGTTCGATCCGCGCATCAAGTACTGATGGCTTTCGCCGCGAGACCTGCTGACATGCCCACTTCCCTGCCCGCGACCGAACCTGCCGTACCGGCACCCGACGATGCGCCTTTCGTGCTGCCGCGCTGGCACTGGGCGCGCAAGCACCCCACGCTGATCCTGGGCGCGCTGCTGCTGGCGGTGATCGCCGTGCTCTCCCTCGGCGCGCCCTGGATTGCCACCGTCAACCCGCAGGACATCGACCCGCTGGCGCGCATGCAGCCGCCATCGGCCGAGCACTGGTTCGGCACCGACGCGCTGGGCCGCGACGTATTCAGCCGCGCGGTCTGGGGCGGCCGCGTGTCCATGATCGTGGGCCTGTCGGTCGGGCTGCTCGCAACCGTGTCCGGCGTGCTGCTGGGCCTGGTCGCAGGCTTCGTGCGCCGGGCTGACTCCCTGGTGATGCGTGTGATGGACGGCCTGATGGCAATCCCGGGCATCCTGCTGGCGATCGCGCTGATGGCCGTTACGCAGGCCAGCCTGGGCGCGGTGATCATCGCCATCGCCATACCCGAGGTCCCGCGCGTGGTGCGGCTCGTGCGCGCGCTGGCGCTGACCCTGCGCGAGCAGCTCTACGTCGAGGCGGCGCATGCGGTCGGCACCCGCCTGCCGGTGATCCTGGTGCGCCACGTGGTGCCCAATATGGTGGCGCCGCTGATCGTTCAGGCCACTTTCGTGGCCGCCACCGCCGTGCTCACGGAAGCCGCGCTGTCTTTCCTCGGCGTCGGCGTGCCCGCCCAGATGCCGAGCTGGGGCAACATGATGGCCGAGGGGCGCAATTTCGTGGCCGTGGCCTTCCACATCATCCTGTACCCGGGCATCCTGCTGGCCGCGACGGTGCTGGCCATCAACCTGCTCGGCGACGGCCTGCGCGACGCGCTCGATCCGCGCCTGGCGCGGCAACTCTGAATCCGGGAGCGCAACCATGACCATCACGACCTCCCGGGCGATGTCCCATGTTACGGCGGCCACGGGCGAGCCGCTGCTCGAAGTGGAGGACCTCCATACGCATTTCGACACGCTCACCGGGCCGGCCCGCTCGGTCAACGGGGTCTCGTACACCGTGCGCGCCGGCCAGACCCTGGGCGTGGTGGGCGAGTCAGGCTGCGGCAAAAGCGTGACGGCGTTGTCCGTCATGCGGCTGCTGCCCACGCCGCCGGCACGCATCCGCGGCGCTGTGCGGCTGCGCGGCACGGACCTGTTGCAGCTCAGCGAACGCGAGATGCGCCGCATCCGCGGAAATCGTGTCTCGATGATCTTCCAGGAGCCGATGACCTCGCTGAACCCGGTGCTGACGATTGGCCGCCAGATTGCCGAAACCGTGCGGCTGCACCAAGGCGCGAGCCGCGCCGAGGCGCTCAGGCGCGCGGTGGAAATGCTGCGGCTGGTGCAGATTCCCGAGCCCGAACGCCGCGTCAAAGAGTACCCGCACCAGCTTTCGGGCGGCATGCGCCAGCGCGTGATGATCGCGCTGGCGCTGGCCTGCAATCCCGAGGTGCTGATCGCCGACGAACCCACCACGGCGCTCGACGTGACCATCCAGGCTCAGATCCTGGACCTGATCCGCCGCCTGCAGCAGGAACTGGGCATGGGTGTGGTGATGATCACGCACGACCTGGGCGTGGTGGCCGAATGCTGCGACCGCGTGATCGTGATGTACGCCGGGCTCAAGGTCGAGGAAGCCAGCGTCACTGAGCTGTTCGACCGCCCGCTGCACCCCTACACCCGCGCGTTGATGGCATCGATGCCGTCGATGAACACCAGCAGCCGGCGCCTGGCCGAAATCCCCGGCCTGGTGCCATCGCCACAGGAAGCGCGCCGCGGCTGTGCCTTCGCGGCACGCTGCGCGCATGCCAACGCGCGCTGCGCGCGCGAGCTCCCGCAGCTCACGCGCCACGGCGGCGACCATGCGGTGGCCTGCTTCGCCGTCGAGGAAGGCCGCATCGAATGCAACCCCCAAGCCCAGGAAGCCATCGCATGAGCACGACCTCCGCCACGCCAACGCCCCTGCTCAAGGTCGACCGCCTGAGGAAACACTACCTTGCACCGCGGCGCTGGCTGGCACCGGGCAGGCCGCCGATCCAGGCTGTGGACGGCGTGTCCTTCACCGTGGAGCGCGGCGAGACGCTCTCGCTGGTCGGCGAATCCGGCTGCGGCAAGACCACCACTGCCAAGTCGGTGCTGCGCCTGATCGAGCCGACTTCAGGCTCGGTGCAGCTCGAAGGCGAGGAACTGCTGGGCCTGCCGGCAAGCGCCATGCGGCAGCGCCGGCGCGACCTGCAGATCATCTTCCAGGACCCCTATGCCTCGCTCAGCCCGCGGCTGGCGGCGGGCGAGATCGTCGGCGAGCCACTGCGCAACTTCGGCCTGCAGTCGCGTGCCGAGCGCAACGAGCGCGTGCAATGGCTGTTCAGCAAGGTCGGCCTGCGGCCCGAAGCCGTGCGCAAGTTCCCGCACGAGTTCTCCGGCGGCCAGCGCCAGCGGCTGGGCATCGCGCGCGCGTTGGCACTGAACCCAAAGCTGATCGTCTGCGACGAGCCGGTATCGGCGCTCGATGTTTCCGTCCAGGCGCAGGTGGTCAACCTGCTGATGGACCTGCAGGCCGAGTTCGGCATCGCCTACTTGTTCGTCGCGCACGACCTGGCCGTGGTACGCCATATCAGCCACCGGGTCGCCGTGATGTACCTTGGCCAGATCGTCGAACTGGCCGACCGCGACACCTTGTTCTCCGCGCCGCGCCACCCCTATACGGAGATCCTGCTGTCCGCCGTGCCGGTGTCCGACCCGCGCAAGCCCGCCCGGCGCCTGCTGCTGCAGGGCGATCCGCCCAGCCCGGCCAATCCGCCAGCGGGCTGCCGCTTCCACACGCGTTGCCCGCATGCGCAAGCCCGCTGCAAGGAGCAGGCCCCCTTGCTGACCGAACGTCCCTCCGCCACCGGCATCCACCAGGTGGCCTGCCATTTCCGCTGACCGCTACGCTCCAGCCTAGGAAAGGAATCCCATGTCCGACCCCACCTCTGCACACGCCACGCACTATGACCTGCTGATCGCCGGCGGCACCGTGATCGACGGCAGCAAGGCACCCCGCTTCAGCGCCGATATCGGCGTGCGCGACGGCTGCATCGCTGCGATCGGCGACCTCGCCGGGCACACTGCCGAGAGGGTGCTGGATGCAACGGGCCTGATCGTCGCCCCTGGCTTCATCGACGCGCACACGCATGATGACCAGGCGGTGCTGTCGCAACCCGCCATGCCGTTCAAGGTCTCGCAGGGCGTCACCACCGTGATCGCCGGCAACTGCGGCATCAGCGCTGCGCCGCTGCGTGCCGACATGGATTTGCCGATGCCGCTGAGCCTGATCGACACACCGGCGCAAGGCCGCTTCACCACCTTCGCCGCCTACCTCGACGCGCTGCGTACCATGCCGAGCTCGGTCAATGTAGCCGCCATGGTCGGGCATTCGACCTTGCGCGCGGTCACCATGGCGGCGCTGGACCGGCCAGCCGATGCCAAAGAGATCGCCGCCATGCAGGCGCTGGTCGAGGAGGCCATGCAGGCCGGCGCGATCGGCCTGTCGACCGGCACCTTCTACCCGCCCGCCGCCATGGCGACGACCGAGGAGATCATCGAAGTCTGCCGGCCGCTCAGTGCCCGCAAGGCGCTCTATGTCACCCATATGCGCGACGAGTCCGACCAAGTCATGGCCTCGCTCGACGAGACCTTCCGCATCGGCCGCGAGCTCGACGTACCTGTGGTGGTGTCGCACCACAAGGTGCAGAGGCAGGCCAACTTTGGCAAGAGCCAGGTAACCCTGCCCTTTATCCGCGAGGCCATGAAGCACCAGTGCGTGTCGCTCGACTGCTACCCGTACACGGCCGGCTCCACCATGATCCGCACCGACCGCGGCATGCTCGACGGCCGGGTGCTGATCGCCGCCAGCGAACCGCACCCCGAATGCGCGGGCCGCGATCTCGACGACATCGCCAGGGAATGGGGCGTGCCCAAGGACGAAGCCGCGCGCCGCCTGCAGCCTGGCACCGCGATCTACTTCCAGATGGACGAGGACGACGTCCAGCGCATCCTTGCCTTCGACGAAACCATGATCGGCTCCGACGGCATCCCCGTCGGCGCCAGCCCGCATCCGCGCCTGTGGGGCACCTTCCCGCGCGTACTGGGGCACTACTGCCGCGAGGTCGGCCTGTTCCCGCTGGAGACGGCGGTCTGGAAAATGACCGGGCTGACGGCGCGCAACTTCGGCCTGCACCGGCGCGGCATGCTCGCCGTGGGCCACCATGCCGACATCGTCGTTTTCGATGCGGCCAACGTGCGCGATACCGCCAGTTACGAGACCCCCACCCGGCCAGCCGAAGGCATCGACACCGTGATCGTCAACGGCGCGATTACCTGGCAGCACGGCGCGCACAGCGGGGCGCGCAACGGGCAGGTAATCACGCGGCCAGCAGGTCCTGAGGCGGGAAACGCGGCGCCTGCCCAAGGTTCCCGCCCTGCCTGAAGCCAGAAGCGAAGCCGCCGGCGGCTCAGAACTTCGGGATGCGCAGCGTCTTGCTGACCATCAGCGTGCCCGACAGCGCGAACAGCAGCACCAGCGGATGCAGCACCGCCGGGCCCAGCACCCACGCGCCGCCCGGCAGCCCGCCGCCCAGCTGGCCCTGCCAGGCGCACCATGCCAGCACCGCGGTCAGCAGCACGCTGGTCGGTATCGGCGTGCCTTCAAAGTAGGCCACCTTGCCACTGTCGCTGCCCTCGGCCAGCGATTCGGCGGTGACGTTGAAGCGCGCCAGCCGGCTGACACCGCAGCAGACGAAGTAGATCAGCACGGCGAGGTCCCAGCCGCCACGCATGCCGGCGGCAAAGGCCAGCGTGGCCGGCCCGACGCCGAACGAGATCACGTCGGCCAGCGAATCCAGTTCGCGCCCCAGCGCCGAATGCGCATGGCGCCAGCGCGCGATGCGGCCGTCCAGCACGTCGAAGATAAAGGCCAGCGGCGCCAATGCCGCCGCCGTGTAGAAATGCGACAACTGCTGGTCGGCCACGTAGAACATGGCGAAGAACACCGACCCCATGCCGCAGGCCGCGTTGCCCAGCGTAAAGACATCGGCCAGCTGCAGCTCGCGCAGCATCGAGAAATGACGGGGACGTTCCGGCCGGGTGCTCATGGCGCGCGCTTACAGTACCTTGGCCACGTGGTGCACGTTCGGCGGCGCGGCAAAGGTTTCGCCGACCAGGGCGCGCCATTGCTGGAACTCGGGCGATTCGCGGAAATGGACCATATGGTCTTCCACCGTCTCCCATTCCACCACCAGCGTGTATTGTTCCGGCTGCTCGACCGAGCGGAACAGCTGTACGCCGTGGCAGCCGCGCGAGCGCAGGAACAGCGGCGTGGCCTGGCTCACGCCCTGCTCCAGCTGCTTGTCCATGCCGGGCTTGATGGTGAGTTGTGCGATTTCCTTGATCATGGTGGTTTTACCAATGGAGTAGATGCCGGGGCACCGGCGGGTGTCTGCTACCTTAGCACGATCGCGGGGCCACATGCCTGCTGCAAGCATTCCGTTACACGCGGCGGTTAGCATCGTCCACCCTGCCACTACCTGCCGATAACGCCATGCGATTGGCCCTGCGCAAGCGCCACCTCGCCCGGGCCGTCTTGCCCGCCCTCGCCTTGACCTGCCTGGCAGGCGCGCATGCTGCATCGCAACCATGCGGCACGCCGGCGACGCCGATCGCCGAGATCCAGGGTGCCGCCGCGGCGTCGCCGCTCGGGGGCAGCTTGGTGGAGGTAGAGGCAATCGTCACCGCGGATTTCAGCGGCGATGGCGGCCTGCGCGGCTTCTTCCTGCAGACCGCGGACGCGCAACGCCTGCACCGGCCCGGCGTGTCGGAAGGTCTGTTCGTCTATGCGCCACGCACCACGGCACGCGCCGGCGACATGGTGCGCGTGTCCGGAAGGGTCGAAGAGAAATTCGGGCAGACGCAGCTGGTGCTTTCCGGCGCGCTGGCAGTGTGCGCGCGCGGCATGCCGGTGACGCCGCAGACGCTGACCTTGCCGGTCGCGGGCGATTCCGGACTTGCCGCGCGTGAAGGCATGCTGGTGCGCCTGCCGCAGACGCTGACGGTTGCCGATACCCATGAGCTTGGTCGCTATGGCACGTTGGCGCTGAGCGACGGCCGGCCTATCGCGCCGACGCAACAGGCACTGCCGGGCACGGCCGCGCGGCAAGCCGCCGCCGCCAACGCCCGCAACCGGCTGTTGCTTGACGATGGCTCGACGCGCCAGTATCCCGCCGTGGTGCCCTACCCGCCACCACGCCTGGCCGCGGACCATCCGGTGCATACCGGAGACACGGTCAGCGGCGTCCAGGGGGTGCTGGAAAAACGCCACGGGCAGTGGCGCCTGCAGCCGGTGCCCGGTGCGAGCGCGCCGGTATTCCAGGCCACCAACCCGCGCCGCGGCGCCCCGCCACGACATCCGGCCACCACGCTGCGCGTGGCCGCCTTCAACCTGCAGAACTACTTCAACGGTGACGGCCAGGGCGGCGGCTTCGATGCCCCCGGCAACCGCGGCGCGCAGGGCGCCGAGGCGCTGGCGCGCCAGGAAGCCAGGCTGCTCGCCGCGCTGCGGGGGCTGGATGCGGACGTGATCGGCGTGATGGGGGTAGAAAACGACGGCTACGGCCAGTACAGCGCGATCCGCCAGCTGGCCACGCGGCTGGGGCCGGACTGGCGCGTGCTCGATCCCGGCACGCCGTCGCTTGGCAGCGATGCCATTGCGGCCGGCCTGCTGTACAACGCCCGCACCGCCGTGCCCGCCGGGCGCGCGGCCACCACCTGGCTGGGCGAGCGCAGCCG
>NZ_JFJW01000018.1:0-2325 GCF_000611125.1 Cupriavidus sp. SK-4 | reverse complement strand
GGCGGGCGGCGCGCCGGTCACGGTCGTGGTCAATCATTTCAAATCCAAGACGTGCACCGAGGCCACCGGCGCGCAGGCGGACCAGGGCGATGGCCAGGGTTGCTGGAATCCCGAGCGCGTGCAGGCAGCCCAGGCGCTGGCCGAATGGCTGGGCGCAACGCCGACGGGCGTGTCCGGCGCGGGCGTGCTGGTGATCGGCGACCTGAACAGCTATGCGATGGAAGACCCCGTGCGCGTGCTGGCGCGCCGCGGCTATGCGGACATGGTTGCGGAATTCGCCGGGAAGCCGGCCTACAGCTACGTCTACAACGGCCAGGCCGGTTATCTCGACCATGTGCTTGCCGATGCCGCCGCGGCCCGGCATGTCATGGCCGTGCATGCCTGGCATATCAATGCCGACGAGCCCCCGGCCTTCTCCTACGCGCCGGCGCCGGGTGCGCCTGCGGCGCCGGGCCACTACGCGTCCGGCCCCTACCCTTCGTCAGATCACGACCCCCTGGTGGTCGACTTCGCCAGCAGCCCCCGCGCCAGGTAAAGCACCACCAGCAGGTTGGCTGCCGCCAGCGTGCCATGCAGCCAACTGGGATGGACCAGGGCCTCGTACAGTTCCAGCGGAATGTAGATGCCGCCGGACCACACCCCGATCCAGTTGCCCCATGCAAGCCCGCGCCAGAGCCCGTACGCTTCGGCAAAGCGCATCAGCGCATAGACCGCGGCAGAGCCGCCGATGGCCCACAGGCGGGCGTTGTCGGGATGCGCAAGCAAGGACAGGAAGATGGTGGGATAGCGGCTGGCCGGGTTGACGTGCAGGCGCTGGATGATGGCTTCCGCCAGCGCCTGGGCGTCGCGGTGCAGCAGTGCGGCCAGGCCCAGGCCGGCCACGATCACCAGCAAGCCCTTGGCGGCTTCAAACAATGCGATGCCCCTCAGGCCCAGTGCGCCCTGCTTTGCCATACGGTGTCCCCGATCGATGCAAGAATTGCAAAGCCGGTATTGTGCAACACCGGCAGGCAACACCGGCATTGCATGGCGCCGGTGCGCGCTTTCAGCGTCCGTATTCGCGCTCGCGCATCGGCCCGTCGGCATCGATGCCGCCGCTGGCGGCAATGGGGCCGTCCACGGTCAGCGGGCCGGCCACGCTCAGGTCGCCCCTGACCACCATGTCGCCATGCACCGTCACCGGGCCGTTGAAGACCTTGAGATAGCCGCCGCCGTACGGCAGCCCCCGCGCGGTGGCTGGTCCGGTGAAGTACGCCGCGGTGAGCGGGCCGCTGGCATAAACGTGGCCGGCGACAACCAGCTTGCCGTGCACCGTCAGCGGCCCCTGCACCTGCGCCGAACCGCCGATGGTGATCGGGCCGGATTCATGTGGCTGGGCGCGCAGCGGGCCGGCCACGGCCAGCAGTGCCAGCGCCCCGGCCGCCGCCAGCCGCCACCACGGCCCACGGACATCGAGGCGAAGCATTCGGTGCGACATGATGTAGCCTCCGGCCGCACCGCGCCTAGCGCTGCAGCTTCTGGTAAGTGCCGATCAACTCTGCGCTGGCCAGGATATGGCCCCGCATCGCCCGCTCCAGCGCCGCCTTGTCAGGCATCCCCAGGTCCTGCAACGCCACGTCCAGCGCATACAGCTTGAAGAAGTAGCGGTGCCGGCCGATCGGCGGGCACGGGCCGCCATAACCGGCGCGGTGCCAGTCGTTCAGCCCGTCGCGCGTGCCGGCGGGCAGCCCGGCCTTGCCGATGTCCGCCGGCAGCGCCTCGGCATGGGACGGCAGGTTGTAGAGCAGCCAGTGGACCCAGGTCATTTTCGGCGCGGCGGGGTCGGGTGCATCGGGATCGTCGACGATCAGCGCCAGGCTGGCCGTGCCGGGCGGCAGGCCGGTCCAGGCAAGCGGCGGGGAAATATCGGCGCCTTCGCAGGTGTGCTCTGCGGGAATCTCGCCACCTTGGGCGAATGCGGTCGATTGCAGCTGGAACGGCATATGGGCCTCGCTGGACGCACTGAGAGATGGCTCCAACTTAGGCCGGATCGGTGCCCCGCGCAAGGCGCCGCGCACTGTCCACTGAATCAATGAAATGGGAGGTGAAGGACATGTCATGCGGGATGCAGCGCTAGGGCGAAGCAGGGGTTTCGGATTGCATTGCAATCCGCCTGCGTAGCGACATGCGCTTGCAAGCGCATGTGCGCCCTGCAAGGGCAAACGCAGCAATAGCACGGCTACTGCGAGCATTTGCAACGACGCGATGCGCCCGCATGACATGGCAGGCACCGACCAATTTCAGTGATTCACTGAACTGATATGTATTGACCGTGTCAAGTGCTCA
>NZ_JFJW01000017.1:24845-29410 GCF_000611125.1 Cupriavidus sp. SK-4 | reverse complement strand
CCGCGGCGCAACCCGCGCGCCAGCCGCACGACGCGGCACCGGCACCGGCGCGCAATCGCCGTCCGGCGCCGCAGGCCGCGCTGCTCGGCGGCAACCGCAAGCCGGCGCGCTGAGCGGGACAGGCTGACACCATGCACGCGTCCGACGCCCCGGCCGACCCCGGCGTTCCCTACGCCGGCCTGACGCCGGAGCTGATGCTGGACGCTCTGGAAGGCGCCGGCCTGCGCCCCGACGGGCGCCTGCTGGCGCTCAACAGCTATGAGAACCGCGTCTGGCAGCTGGGCATCGAAGATGCCGCGCCGGTCATCGCCAAGTTCTACCGTCCGGGCCGCTGGACCGACGCGGCCATCCTGGAAGAACACGCCTTCGTGCAGCAACTGGCCGATGCCGAGATCCCGGCCGTGCCGGCCATGGTGCTGGCACCGGGCGCGGCCGGCACGCTGCTGCATCACGCCGGCTTCCGTTTCGCGGTATTCCCCCGCTGCGGCGGCCGCGAGCCCGCGCTGGACCGTTCCGACACGCTGACCTGGCTCGGCCGCTTTATCGGCCGCATCCACGCGCTGGGGGCGACGCAGCCCTACCAGGCGCGCCCGGCGCTGGATCTGGAAACCTTCGGCGTTGCCCCGCGTGACTGGCTGCTCGCCAGCGGCTGCATTCCCGCCGAGCTGCTGCCCGCGTGGCAATCGGTGACAGACCTGGCGCTGGACGGCGTGCGCCGCTGCTATGAGCGCGCCGGCGAGGTGCGCCTGCTGCGCACCCACGGCGACTGCCATCGCGGCAACGTGCTGTGGATCGACGAGGACGATGCGCGCGGCGGCACCCACGGCGCGCCGGGCCCGCACTTCGTGGATTTCGACGACAGCCGCATGGCGCCGGCGATCCAGGACATCTGGATGCTGCTCGAGGGCGACCGCGCGGCCATGCAGGACCAGCTGGCCGACATCGTTGCCGGCTATGAGGACTTCGCCGAATTCCAGCCGCGCGAACTGTGGCTGGTGGAAGCGCTGCGCACGCTGCGGCTGCTGCACTACAGCGCCTGGCTGGCCAGCCGCTGGGCCGACCCGGCCTTTCCGGCCGCGTTCCCTTGGTTCGGCACGGCGCGCTACTGGCAGGACCGCATCCTGGAACTGCGCGAACAGGTTGCGCTGATGGACGAAGCGCCCCTGTGGGGCGCCTGAGGTCTACCGGTCGGCGCCGCCAGGGCGCCGGTTTTCCACTGCTTTGCTCAACCCTTCTTTTCCGGCGCCTTGACCAGCAGCACCGGGCACTCGGCCTGCGCCAGCACGCGGCCCGCGACTGAACCGATCACCGCATCGAAGAACGAACCCCGGCCATGCGTGCCCATCACGATGGCCGCGGCGTCGACCGAGCGCGCACAGGCAACGATGCGCTCCGGCGCAAAGCCGTGCAGCGGGTGCCGCTCGAACGGCACCTTGGCTGCGGACAGGATGTCGCAGACCGCCGCCATGGCCTTGTCGCTGGCCTCCTTGTGCCAGTCGTCGATGGTTTCCTTGCTGACAAAGGCGCGCACCTGGCCGCTCACTTCCGGCGCCACATGGACGACATGCACGGTGAAGCCGCTCTGCAGCAGCTTGCCTTCGGCGATAAAACGGGCCGCGGCGTCGCTGAAGGCCGAGCCGTCGGTGGCGAGCACGATATTGGTCATGTTGGGAATCTCCTGAATGGGGGCTGTCGGCAGGCGGTGCGCCATGAGGCGGCACCGCCATCTGGAACCATCATGGCACCTAGTGTCCTGCCAGGACCCGATTTAGATCAAGTCGGATCGGATTTATCCGATCTTGCCGTGCGATAGCCGGCCGGCTGACGGATTCCGTCAATCCGGCTGAAGCATTTGGCCATTGCCCCGTCAATGCGGTGGCGCGTAGCATGCTCCCGAGCCCCGCGGCAGGCATTGGCACGCCCGCGCTGCCGCAGGCACGGCCCATCCCATACCAATTCAATGCAAGCTGTCCCCCGGCCATGGCGCGGGCGGGCGGCGCTTCCGGAGACGACGATCATGAGTGAGCGTGGCAACCTGCTGCCCCTGCGCGGTATCAAGGTAGTGGAATTCGAAGGCATCGGCCCCGGCCCGTTGTGCGGCGCGATGCTGGCCGGCCTGGGCGCCGAGGTCACGCTGGTGACCCGCCCGGTCGCGCCGGATGCCCGCCGCATCCTGCGCGGCCAGGCCGTGCCGCCTGAGATGGAGCTGGAGCACGGCAAGCGCGTGGTGCAACTGAACCTGAAGTCGCCGCAAGACGTGGCCGCCGCGCTGGACCTGGTGGCCGGCGCCGACGCGCTGATCGAGGGGCTGCGCCCGGGCGCGATGGAGCGCCTCGGCCTGGGTCCGAAGGCGTGCCATGCACGCAATCCGCGCCTGGTCTACGGCCGCATGACCGGCTGGGGCCAGACCGGCCCGCTGTCGCAGAGCGCCGGCCACGACCTTAACTACATCGCGCTGACCGGCCTCTTGTCGATGGCCGCGCGCGAAGGCTCACTGCCGATGGTGCCGCCGACCGTGGTGGGCGATGCCACCGGCGCGCTTGGCCTGGCATTCGGCATCACCAGCGCCATCCTGAGCGCGCGCGCCAGCGGCGAGGGCTGCGTGGTGGATGCAGCCATCACCGATATCGTCGCCATGCTGGGCTCGCTGGTGCAGGTGTCGCGCGCGGCCGGCACGCTGGGCGGCCCGCAACCCAGCCCCTTCCACGATTCGCCGTTCTATGACGTCTTCCCTTGTGCCGACGGCCGCGCCATCACGCTGGGCGCGCTTGAGCCGCAGTTCTACCGCGAGCTGCTCGAGCGGCTCGAACTGACCGACATCGACCCCGCCGCTCAGTATGACCGCGCCCAGTGGCCCGCGGTGAAGGCGCGCATTGCCGCGTGCATCGCAGGCAAGCCCAGTACCCACTGGGAGTCGGTGCTGGGCGGCACCGACGTGTGCTTTGCGCGCGTGCTGACCCTGGACGAGGCCGCGCGCCATCCGCACAACCAGGCACGCGGCACGTATCGGCTGTACCAGCAGGGCGAGCGCGAGGTGCCGCGTTCGGCGCCGGCGCCGCGCTTCCTGCCCGCCGGCACGGAATGACCCGGGGCCGCGGCGCCGATGCTGCGGCCTCTCGAGTCTGCCTGATCGGTTCGGCTACCATGCGGCATCCACCCAAACCGGAGACCCATGCCATGGCCGAACCCAGCCAACCTCCCGCCTATACCCCCACGCCGGCCTTCGAGGCCGGTCTTGACGTGCGCACCGAAGTGCTCGGCCCCGAGCACGTCAAGCGCGCGCTGGACGCCGCCGCGCAGCAGGGCGACACCAGCCTGCAGCAACTGGTGACGGAGTTCGCCTGGGGCACGGTCTGGACCCGCGACGGCCTGGACCGCAAGCAGCGCAGCCTGGCCACGGTGTCGATGCTGATTGCGCTGAACCGGCCGCAGGAGCTGGCCGGGCACCTGCGCGGCGCGCTCGCCAACGGCGTTACGCCGCAGGAGCTGCGCGAGCTGATGGTGCACAGCGCGGTCTACTGCGGTTTCCCCGCGGCGCTGGATGCGAGCCGCAAGCTGACGGAAGTCCTTGACGCTGCCAACGGGTAACGCCGACCGCGGCATCGATACGAAAACAGCGCGATGCAGAAAAGTCTGACTCTGATGCAGATTTTGCCGCATCTGCGCGGCGAGGATTCGGCGCATCAGAATCTCTCCGGCCCCTTAACCTTGGCACCAGGCCAAGCCATGCCAGTCGTTAAGGAGCCTCAAATTGCATCTCGCGCTGATCGTCGACGAACCTTCCCGGTTCCGCACCACGCTGTCCGCTGAACTCTGCGCTGAGCTGGGCGCCGGCGAAGTACTGGAAACGGATGGCATGCGGGAAGCGTTGCGGCTGGTCCGCGAGCACAGTCCGGGGCTGGTGCTGGTCGATGTCGAGCGCTTCGGCAATCCCGGCATCGACTTTGTCCGGCGCGTCTCGGCGACGCTGCCCGCGGTGCCCCTGCTGGTACTGTCCGGCAGCGACGCCACGCTGGCGTCGGTGCGGGCGCTGCGCGCCGGCGCCCATGGCTTCGTGGTCAAGCAGCGTGGGCTGGCCGAGGTGATGCAGGCCGTACGCGGCGTGCTGAGCGGCTACCTGGTATTTCCCATGCATACGCTGGAGACCGTGCGCCAGATCGGCGAGCAGCGGGAATCCGGCTTTGCGCGGCTGAGCAACCGCGAGATCACCATCCTGCAATACCTGGCGCGCGGCCATTCCAACAAGTCGATCGCGGCGCAACTGCTGATCAGCAGCAAGACGGTCAGCACGCACAAGGCCAACATCATGGCCAAGCTCAATGTCGGCTCCCTGGTCGAAATGGTGGACTACGCGCGCCGGCATCAACTGGTGTGGCAACGCGCACCCCGGGCGGCTTGCGGCACCATGCCGCCATCGCGGGTAGACTGTGGGCGTGTGTGACGAATCCGAGCTTTCCGCCCGATGTCTCCGTACCTGAATGCCGCCGCGCGCCGCCTGGGCGCCGTGGTGCTTGCCTGTGCCGCAGCGTGCCTGGCCACGCCTGCGTACGCCAACGAACCGATGT
>NZ_JFJW01000017.1:24320-24813 GCF_000611125.1 Cupriavidus sp. SK-4 | reverse complement strand
CGGGGGCGGGGGGCCCGCCAGGCCGTCGATGCGCTGGCCGCGGCCGCGGCCGACGGCCTCGATCCGCGCGACTACGATGCCGACGCCTTGCGCCAGGCCGTGGCCCAGGCCGCCAGCGGGCCAGCACTGCCGCCGGACGCGGCCGCACGCGTGGACGCGGCACTGAGCGCCGCGATGGAGCGGATGCTGGCAGACCTGCACGGCGGGCGCGTCAACCCGCGCGCGGTCCATGCCAACTTTGCCCCGCAGGCGGAACGGCCCTTCGATGCTGCCATCTGGCTGCGCGATGCCGTCAGGCAGCAACGGCTGCCCGATGCCATCCGCCAGGCAGCGCCCACCTTCCCGCTCTATGGCACGCTGCGGGAGGCCCTGGCGCGGTACCGCGAGATTGCGAAGCAGCCGGCCTGGGGGCAGCCGCTGCCACCCTTGCCGGCGAGCAAGCTGACACCGGGCCAGCCCTGGACCGGTGCCGCGGCGCTGGCTGCACGCCTGG
>NZ_JFJW01000017.1:2002-24297 GCF_000611125.1 Cupriavidus sp. SK-4 | reverse complement strand
GGCACCCAGGTGCCGGCCCGCTACGAAGGCGCCCTGGTCGACGGCGTCAAGGCGTTCCAGTCGCGCCACGGCCTGGAGGCCGACGGCGTGATCGGCGCGGCCACGCTGGCACAACTCAACCTGCCCATCGCCAGCCGTGTGCGGCAAATCGAACTGACCATGGAGCGGCTGCGCTGGACGCCACTGGACGGTCCGCGCATGATCGTGGTCAATGTGCCGGAATTCATGCTGCGCGCCTATGAGATCCGCGACGGCAAGCTCGACATCAAGCTCGAGATGAAAGTGATCGTCGGCAAGGCACTGGATACGCGCACGCCGTTGTTCGAGGAGGATATGCGCTACATCGAGTTCAGCCCGTACTGGAACATTCCGCCCTCGATCGCGCGCCGCGAGACCGTGCCGCACCTGCGCCGCGATCCGGCCTATTTCAACCGGCAGGGCCTGGAGTTCGTCACCGGCGACGGCAAGGCCGTGCCCACGCTGTCCGAGGAAAATCTCGAAGCAGTACTGAACGGCCGCATGCGCATCCGCCAGCGGCCGGGCCCGCTGAACGCGCTGGGCGATATCAAGTTCGTGTTTCCCAACAACGAGAACATCTACCTGCACCACACGCCGTCGCCGCAGCTGTTCAAGCGCGGCCGGCGCGACTTCAGCCACGGCTGCATCCGCGTGGAAGCCCCAGTAGCATTGGCCCAGTTCGTGTTGCACGATATGCCGGACTGGAACGAGACCCGGATTCGCGAAGCGATGACGCGTGGCAAGTCCAATACGGTGCGCCTGCAGCAGTCCTTGCCGGTGGTGCTGGCCTACGGCACGGTCATCGCGCGCGCCGATGGTCGTGTATCCTTCTTGCCTGACATTTACGGTCACGACAAATTGCTGGACAAGGCACTGCGGCAACGCAACGGACGGCCCCAGCAACCAGCTATTGCAAGCGCCTCCGGCACCACCCGCTGAGGCGCCACTGGCACATTCAGAGGAAGTAGTACCATGACTGATGCGACGCGCAAGGCACGCCGCCGCTTTCTTCATACCACCGGAACCCTGGCCCTCGCCGCCGGCCTGATGCCGCTGGCACCACGCCAGGCGCTGGCAAGCCTGCCTGCAAACCAGGCCCTGGCAGGCCTGCCGGACGCCCGCACGCTGGCTTTCGACCACACCCACACCGGGGAACGCGTGTCCTTGGTCTATGCCGTTGGCAACCGCTTCGTGCCCGACGCGCTGACTACGCTCAACGGCTTCCTGCGCGACCACTACTCCGGCAAGGTCGGCATGATCGACCCGCAACTGTTCGACCTGCTGTTCCAGGTCCGCCGCGAGCTTGGCACCGACCAGCCGTTCCAGGTCATCTCTGGCTACCGCAGCCCGGCTACCAACTCGCGCCTGCGCAACTCGCGCGGCGGCGGCGTGGCCAGGCACAGCCTGCACATGGACGGCAAGGCCATCGACATCCGCCTGGCCGGCGTGCCGCTGGCGGACGTGCGCGACGCGGCCAAGTCATTGCAGGGTGGAGGCGTCGGCTTCTATGAGTCTGACCAGTTCGTGCACATCGATACCGGGCGCGTGCGTTACTGGTAAGCGTTGTCTGTGGCCGCCCATGAGGGGCGGCTCGCTTGCGCGAGCTGGCAGCGACAAAGAAAAAAGCCGCGAACCCATGCGGGATCGCGGCTTTTCAAATAGATGGTGGCGAATCAGGGACTCGAACCCCGGACCTGCGGATTATGATTCCGTCGCTCTAACCGACTGAGCTAATTCGCCAACGAAGACTGAGATTATACCTGGGCTTTCGAAGCTGTCAACACCTTCCCGCGAAGATTTTGCACGAAGGGCCCATGCATAAAAAAACCGGGGGGGGGGGGGGGCGGCGCGCCGTTTCCGTTAGTGCCGGACGACCGCTCAGTCGTTGGCGTAGATGTTCACGTCCTTGGTCTCGCGGATGAACAGCGCGCCGATCACGAAGGTGAGGGCTGCGATGATGATCGGATACCAGAGCCCGTAGTAGATGTTGCCGTTCTGGGCCACCAGTGCAAACGAGATGGTGGGCAGCAGGCCGCCGAACCAGCCGTTGCCGATATGGTAGGGCAGCGACATCGAGGTGTAGCGGATACGGGTCGGGAACATCTCCACCAGCATGGCGGCGATCGGGCCGTACACCATGGTGACGTAGATGACCAGGATGACCAGGATCACCAGCACCATGATCGTGTTCATCTGTGCCGGGTCGGCCTTGGTCGGGTAGCCGGCGGAGGCCATCGATTCACCCACCTCCTTCTTGAACGCCGCGATCTGCTTCTTGCTGGCGTCGTCGAAGCTGTGGCCGTTCACCAGCTGCGCGTTGAAGGCCTTAATCTCCTTGTCGCCGATCTTGACCGTGGCCACGGTGCCGGCCGGGGCCTCGACCACTTCATAGCTGGCCGATGCCTGGGCCAGCGTGCGCTTGACGATGTCGCAGGAGCTGCGGAAGTCGATCTCGCGGGCGATCGGGCTGCCCTGGAACGAGCACTGCTTCGGGTCGGCGGTGACCACGATCTGGGCGCTCTGCTGGGCGCGCTCCAGCGCCGGGTTGGCGTAGTGGGTCATTGCCTTGAACAGCGGGAAGTAGGTCAGCACGGCCAGCGCGCAGCCCGCCATGATGATCCACTTGCGGCCGATCTTGTCCGACAGCGAGCCGAAGAAGATGAAGAACGGCGTGCCGAGCACCAGTGCGCCGGCGATCAGCAGGTTGGCCGTCTTGGCATCGACCTTGAGCACCTGGGTCAGGAAGAACAGCGCATAGAACTGGCCGGTGTACCAGACCACGGCCTGGCCGGCGGTCAGGCCGATCAGGGCCAGGATCACGATCTTCAGGTTGCGCCACTGGCCGAAGGACTCGGTCAGCGGGGCCTTGGAGGTCTTGCCCTCTGCCTTCATGCGCTGGAACGCCGGCGATTCATTCATCGACAGGCGGATATACACCGACACGCCCAGCAGCAGGATCGACACCAGGAACGGGATGCGCCAGCCCCAGGTCTCGAAGTTGGGCCCGGTCATTTCGCGGCACAGCAGGATCACGATCAGCGACAGGAACAGGCCCAGCGTGGCCGTGGTCTGGATCCACGAGGTATAGGCGCCGCGCTTGCCGTGCGGTGCGTGCTCGGCCACGTAGGTGGCGGCACCGCCGTACTCGCCGCCGAGCGCCAGGCCCTGCAGCATGCGCAGTGCGATCAGGATGATCGGCGCGGCCCAGCCGATGGTGGCGTAGCCCGGCAGCAGGCCGACGATGAAGGTCGACAGGCCCATGAGCAGGATCGTCACCAGGAAGGTGTACTTGCGCCCGATCATGTCGCCCAGGCGGCCGAACACCAGCGCGCCGAACGGCCGTACGATAAAGCCGGCGGCGAATGCGAGCAGCGCGAAGATGAAGGCCGAGGTGGGATCCAGTCCGGCGAAGAACTGCTTGGCAATGATTGCCGCCAGCGAGCCGTAGAGATAAAAGTCGTACCACTCGAACACCGTGCCCAGCGATGAGGCAAAGATCACCTTGCGCTCTTCGGCTGTCATCGGTGCGTTCTGCGCGCCCCCTCCGGGCACCGCAACGTTTTGCACGTTTGCCATATTGTCTCCTCCGTCTGGAATGGATCTCGGGTGGGCGTGGCGCGGGAAAGACCGCGCGGCTGGCCGCTATGCCTGAGTTGCAGAGGATTGTGGGTGGCGAAACTTACTGCGTTCTGACATACCCGGGCGCGGAATCGTCAAAAAACGTCGGGGTATACGCTAGCCGTGGGCGGGGGTTTGGATGCTGCGCTGCGGGGGGCGATGTGCTTGTGTGGCGGAATGGCGCGCTTTGCAGGGGTGCGGCTATGCAGCATCGGTGCCTGTTCCGCGCGAGGCGCCCTGCGAAGGCGCAGGGGCGGGCGCGGCCAGGCTGTCGGCGTCGGCTTCGCCGTCGGCGCGGTTCATGCGCCAGGCATAGAGCGCGGCCATCAGCACGTAGACCACCAGCGCGCCTTGCGCGCCGACCCAGAACGAGAACGGCCAGCCAAAGAAGTCGAAGCGCAGGTCGCGCGCAAACCATGCCACCACGAAGGTGACGGTGAACCAGATCGCGAGCAGGCCGCAGATCCAGCGCAGGTTGCGCCGCCAAGCCTGGCGCTGGCGGGCTTCGGCACTGTCGGGGGCGGGGCTGTCGTTCATGCGGGCGGGAGGTAGTCGGGCCGGCGCAGCGTCACGCGGAAATGCGCGCCGGCCAGCCGTGGCGATTGCTGGTAGACGTGGTCGGAAATCTGGACGTCGCCGCCGTGCTGCTGCACGATCTCGCGCACGATGGCCAGGCCCAGGCCGCTGCCTTCGGTATTGGTGCCGAGCACGCGGTAGAAGCGCTCCATCACGCGCTCGCGCTCGGCCGGCGCAATGCCCGGGCCGGTGTCTTCGACATCCAGGTAGGCGAACGGCTCGAAGGCATCGGCGCTGACGCGCACCGTGGCGTGCCCGCCGCGCGGCGTGTAGCGGATGGCGTTGTCGAGCAGGTTGTTCAGCATCTCGGTCAGCATCAGGCGGTTGCCCTGCACCATCACCGGATGTTCGTCGGCATCCAGGCCCAGGTCGATGTCGCGCGCCCAGGCCTGCGGCAGCCAGTCCTTGACCACCTCGCGCGCGAGCGCCGCCAGGTCCAGCGCGGCCATGCCGCCGGTGCCCGCCAGGTTTTCCATGCGCGCCAGCGACAGCAGCTGCGTGACCAGGTGCGCGGTGCGCTCAGAGCTGCCGGCGATCTGCGCCAGCGAGCGCCGCAGCTCTTCCGGCGACTGCTCGCGCTGCGCCAGCTCGGCCTGCATGCGCAGGCCCGCCAGCGGCGTCTTCATCTGGTGCGCGGCATCGGCGATAAAGCGCTTCTGGGTCTGCACCGACTGGTCCAGGCGCGCCAGCAGGTCGTTGAACGAACCCACCAGCGGCGTGATTTCCTGCGGCGCGGCGCGTTCGTCGATCGGGCTGGTATCGCCGGGGTTGCGCGCGCGGATGCGCTGCTGGATCGCGGTCAGCGGAGCCAGCCCGCGCGACAGCCCGAACCAGACCAGCACCACCGCCAGCGGCAGGATCACGAACTGCGGCAGGATCACCCCCTTGATGATCTCGTTGGCCAGGCGCGCGCGCTTGTCCAGGGTCTCGGCCACCTGCACCAGCACCGGCTGGGTGCCGCTGACCTGCTTCAGGTCGATATAGGTGTAGGCCACGCGCACGTCGTTGCCGGCCACGCGGTCATCGCGCAGGGACACCAGGCCCGCGTGGCCCTGGTCCTCCTCGGACGGCAGCGGCAGGTCGTGGTCGCCGGCGATGTATTCGCCGCGCTTGCCGACCACCTGGTAGTAGATGTTGTCGGTCTCGTCGGCGCGCAGGATCTCGCGCGCCGACAGCGGCAACTGCAGCGTGATGCGCCCGTTGACCTCGCGCACCTGCTGCGACAGCACGATGGCGCTGGCTTCCAGCGCGCGGTCGAAGGGCCCGTTGGCGATCGACTTGGCCACCAGGTAGGTCACCGCGATGCTCATCGGCCAGAGCAGCAGCAGCGGCGCCAGCATCCAGTCGAGGATCTCGCCGAACAATGAGCGCGGCGACGGATGCGCGGTGCTTTCCTCGAGGTGCGGCAGCGCGTCGGCCAGGTCCTGGTCGGCGGCGTCCGGGGCCGGGGCGGCGGAAGGAGGGGGTGGCGCGGCGCGGGGCGCGCGTCGCCAGGGCAGTCGCAGCAGGCTCATCTCGGCGGTTTGCGCTCAGGTCGGTCGCTTGGCCTGCGGTGGCGTCGGGCGGGGGTCAGTGGTGCGCGGCCACCGCCGGCTGGAATTTCTCCAGGCAGTAGCCAAGCCCGCGTACGGTGGCGATGCGGATGCCGCCGACTTCGATCTTCTTGCGCAGCCGGTGCACGTAGACCTCGATCGCGTTGTTGCTGACTTCCTCGCCCCACTCGCACAGGTGGTCCACCAGCTGCTCTTTCGATACCAGGCGGCCGCTGCGTGTCAGCAGGATCTCCAGCAATCCGATCTCGCGCGCGGACAGGTCCAGCATCTGCTCGTTGAGATAGGCGATACGTCCGACCTGGTCGTAGGCCAGCGGCCCGTGCCGCATCAGCGTGGCGCCGCCGCCGGCGCCGCGCCGCACCAGCGCGCGCACGCGCGCTTCAAGCTCGGACAGGGCAAAGGGCTTGGCCATATAGTCGTCGGCGCCCAGGTCCAGGCCCTTGACGCGCTCGTCGACGCTGTCGGCAGCGGTCAGGATCAGCACCGGCAACATCGCGCCGCGCGCGCGCAGGCGCTTGAGCACTTCCAGCCCGGACATACGCGGCAGGCCCAGGTCCAGGATCAGCAGGTCGAAGGTCTGGGTCGACAGCGCGGAATCGGCTTCCAGGCCGTTCGTGACGTGGTCGACGGCATAGCCCGAGTGGCGTAGCGAGCGCGTCAGGCCGTCGGCCAGCACGTCGTCATCTTCGGCGATCAGAATGCGCATGGTTGTCTCCACCGTGGCCGGCATAGCCGGCGCCGGCTGCGCAGTGAGCACAAGGGGGCGCGATGGGGCTTGCCAAGCATACTGTTTTTTTATACAGTACCCGCACGTTCCGCTGGGGCTGCCCGGGGAGACCCCCTGGAGAGCGGCCGCGCAGACAGCCGGGCCGGCGCTGGAGCCGGAAAATGCCGGTGCCGCGCCACATGCGGCCTATTTATACACCATTGATTCAAGGACGACCATGGACGACAAGAAGGCAGGTGCCGGCGTGAGCGCCGAGAAGCAGAAGGCGCTTGCCGCCGCGCTCTCCCAGATCGAGAAGCAGTTCGGCAAGGGCTCGATCATGCGCCTGGGCGACGGCGAGGTCGAGAAGGACATCCAGGTGGTATCCACCGGTTCGCTCGGCCTGGACATCGCGCTTGGCGTCGGCGGCCTGCCGCGCGGCCGCGTGGTCGAGATCTATGGTCCGGAATCCTCGGGCAAGACCACGCTGACGCTGCAGGTCGTGGCCGAGATGCAGAAGCTGGGCGGCACCTGCGCCTTTATCGACGCTGAGCACGCGCTGGACGTCAGCTACGCCAACAAGCTGGGCGTCAACGTCGGCGACCTGCTGATCTCGCAGCCGGACACCGGCGAGCAGGCGCTGGAAATCACCGACGCGCTGGTGCGCTCGGGCTCGATCGACCTGATCGTGATCGACTCAGTGGCCGCGCTGGTGCCCAAGGCCGAAATCGAAGGCGAAATGGGCGATTCGCTGCCGGGCCTGCAGGCCCGCCTGATGAGCCAGGCGCTGCGCAAGCTGACTGGCACTATCAAGCGCACCAACTGCCTGGTGATCTTCATCAACCAGATCCGCATGAAGATCGGCGTGATGTTCGGCTCGCCGGAAACCACCACCGGCGGCAACGCGCTGAAGTTCTACGCCTCGGTGCGCCTGGATATCCGCCGCATCGGCTCGATCAAGAAGGGCGACGACGTGATCGGCAACGAGACCAAGGTCAAGGTGGTCAAGAACAAGGTCTCGCCGCCGTTCCGCGAAGCCTTCTTCGACATCCTGTATGGCCAGGGTATTTCGCGCCAGGGCGAGATCATCGACCTGGGCGTGGACGCCAAGATCGTTGAGAAGTCCGGCGCCTGGTACAGCTACAACGGCGACAAGATCGGCCAGGGCAAGGACAACGCGCGCGAATACCTGCGCGAGAACCCGGACATCGCCGACGAGATCGAAAATAAGGTGCGCGCGGCGCTGGGCGTGGTGGCCATGAACCCCACTGCGGCGGCTGCCACGCCGGTAGCGGTCGAAGACTGACGGCGCCAGCGGCCATTGCGCCATCCGGAAGGCCGGGGCATCGCCGATGCCCCGGCCTTTTTGCTTGGCGCGGATCCATCCATCCACAGATTCCTGTAACCCATGGCAACCCGCCCCCCGCTTTCGCTGAAGGCCCGCGCCGTCGGCTACCTATCGCGCCGCGAGCACAGCCGTGCCGAACTGGCGCGCAAGCTGGCGCCGCATGCCGAGTCGGCCGAGCAGCTGGAGCAGTTGCTGGACGCGCTGGAGCGCGAGAACTGGCTGTCGAACCAGCGCTTTGCCGACAGCCTTGTGCACCGCCGCGGCGCCCGCTACGGCACCGCGCGCGTGATGCAGGAGGCCAAGACCCACAAGCTTGGCAGCGAGCAGCTGGGTGATCTGCAGGAGCGGCTGCGCGCCAGGGAAGTGGCGCGCGCCCGTGAGGTCTGGCGCAAGCGCTTCGGCACCCCGCCGGACACGTCCGAAGCGCGGGCCAAGCAGATCCGCTTCATGGTGGCGCGCGGGTTTTCGCGTTCGGTCGTCAGCAAGATCATCCAGGGTGCGGACGAAGACTACGGCGACGACGATGGCGAGGCCTGATGCGCCATGGTCGGCCGACAATCCCGCTGCGACAGTTGCTGCACAAGGATGTTCCCGGCCAAAGCGGCGCGGCATGTTAAACTCCCCCGGTTTTCGGTGCTCCGGCACCGCCGTTCCCCAGCCCCCGTATTTCCAGCCTGGCCATGCCTCTGTCCCAGCCCGTCAACCGCTCCCAGCGTCACCGTCGCGCCATTTCGGCCGAGGCGTACCAGAGAGAGGACGGCTTGTGGGATATCGAGGTGCGCCTGACCGACACCAAGCCTCGCGACATCGAACTGGCCGGCGACCGCGTCCGCCCGGTAGGCCAGCCCCTGCACGACCTGTGGCTGCGCGTCACGATCAATGAGGAAATGACGGTGCTGGATGCCGAGGCCTGCTCGGACTGGGTGCCGTATCCATCCCATTGCGACACGATCGGCCCGGCTTACCGCAAGCTGATCGGCCTGAACCTGCGCAAGGGCTTTCGCAAGGCTGTGCGCGAGCGCCTGGGCGGCATGCATGGTTGCTCACACCTGACCGAGGCCGCTGGCGTGCTGCCCAGCACGGCGATCCAGGCTTTTGCCGGTGAAGTCATCAATATCCGCGACAACGGCGAGGACGACCCGAATCCGGAGCCGCCCTATCAGTTGAACGGCTGCCACGCCCTGCGTTTCGATGGCGAGGTGGTTCGTCAGTTTTACCCGCGCTGGTATGGTCACCAGCCGACGCCCAAGGTACGGGCCGAGGCAGCACCTGCCGTCGCAACTGCGCCTCAGGCGCCGCCCGCGGCCAATGGCGACCGCGGCAATGATGGCAACGACGCTGTCCCGGCCGAGCGGCCGACCGGCACCTCCGGCTGATTCTCAGGATTGGCCAGCCTGACGAGAGAGTTCGTCTTCTTTCAGATTCTTCCCTTCTACCTTTTACGCCTACCCGAAAGGAAACACGCATGAATATCCATGAGTATCAAGGCAAGGAAATCCTGCGCAAATACAATGTGCCGGTTCCGCGCGGCATCCCCGCGTTCTCGGTTGACGAGGCCCTGAAGGCCGCAGAAACGCTCGGCGGCCCGGTGTGGGTCGTCAAGGCTCAGATTCATGCGGGTGGCCGCGGCAAGGGCGGCGGCGTGAAGGTTGCCAAGAGCATCGACGACGTCAAGACCTACGCTTCGAACATCCTGGGCATGCAGCTGGTCACGCACCAGACCGGCCCGGAAGGCAAGAAGGTCAACCGCCTGCTGATCGAAGAAGGCGCCGACATCAAGAAGGAACTGTACGTTTCGCTGGTGGTGGACCGTGTTTCGCAGAAGGTCGCGCTGATGGCCTCGAGCGAAGGCGGCATGGACATCGAAGAAGTCGCTGCCCACAGCCCGGAAAAGATCCACACCCTGATCATCGAGCCGTCGGTCGGCCTGACCGACGCTGAAGCCGACGACATCGCCCGCAAGATCGGCGTGCCCGACGCGAGCGTGGCGCAAGCCCGCCAGGCGCTGCAAGGCCTGTACAAGGCGTTCTATGAAACCGACGCTTCGCTGGCTGAAATCAACCCGCTGATCCTGACCGGCGACGGCAAGGTTATCGCGCTGGACGCCAAGTTCAACTTCGACTCGAACGCGCTGTTCCGTCACCCGGAAATCGTTGCCTACCGCGACCTGGATGAAGAAGACGCCAACGAAATCGAAGCCTCGAAGTTCGACCTGGCCTACATCTCGCTGGACGGCAACATCGGCTGCCTGGTGAACGGCGCCGGCCTGGCCATGGCCACCATGGACACCATCAAGCTGTTCGGCGGCGAGCCGGCCAACTTCCTCGACGTGGGCGGCGGTGCCACCACCGAGAAGGTGACCGAAGCCTTCAAGCTGATGCTGAGCAACCCGAACGTGGAGGCCATCCTGGTCAACATCTTCGGCGGCATCATGCGTTGCGACGTGATCGCCGAAGGCGTGATCTCCGCGTCCAAGGCCGTGCACCTGACGGTGCCGCTGGTCGTGCGCATGAAGGGCACCAACGAAGACCTCGGCAAGAAGATGCTGGCCGACTCGGGCCTGCCCATCATCTCGGCCGACACGATGGAAGAAGCCGCCCAGAAGGTGGTGGCCGCTGCCGCTGGCAAGTAAGCCGTCGCACGAACGCAACCATACGCGAACGCGGGCGGTGCGCAGGCGCTTTGATGCGCCCTCGCGCGCGCCGCTCGTAGCCAAGCAAAGGATTACAGCATGTCGATTCTGATCAACAAAGACACCAAGGTCATCACCCAGGGCATCACCGGCAAGACCGGCCAGTTCCACACCCGTGGCTGCCGCGACTACGCCAACGGCAAGAACTGCTTCGTCGCGGGCGTGAACCCGAAGAAGGCCGGTGAAGACTTCGAAGGCATTCCCATCTACGCCAGCGTCAAGGACGCCAAGGCCCAGACCGGCGCCACCGTGTCGGTCATCTACGTGCCGCCCGCAGGCGCCGCTGCCGCGATCTGGGAAGCCGTTGAGGCCGACCTGGACCTGGTGGTCTGCATCACCGAAGGCATCCCCGTGCGCGACATGATGGAAGTCAAGGACCGCATGCGCCGCGAGAAGAAGAAGACCCTGCTGCTGGGACCGAACTGCCCGGGCCTGATCACGCCGGACGAAATCAAGATCGGCATCATGCCGGGTCACATCCACAAGAAGGGCCGCATCGGCGTGGTGTCGCGCTCGGGCACGCTGACGTACGAAGCCGTGGGCCAGTTGACCGCGCTGGGCCTGGGCCAGTCGTCGGCTGTCGGCATCGGTGGCGACCCCATCAACGGCCTGAAGCACATCGACGTGATGAAGATGTTCAACGACGATCCGGAAACGGACGCCGTGGTCATGATCGGTGAGATCGGCGGTCCGGACGAAGCCAACGCGGCTTACTGGATCAAGGAAAACATGAAGAAGCCGGTGGTTGGCTTCATCGCTGGCGTGACCGCGCCTCCGGGCAAGCGCATGGGCCACGCCGGTGCGCTGATCTCGGGCGGTGCCGATACCGCCCAGGCCAAGCTGGAAATCATGGAAGCCTGCGGTATCAAGGTGACCAAGAACCCGTCGGAGATGGGCCGCCTGCTGAAGGCAATGCTGTAAGTCGTACCTCGCCATTCCAGCGAGCGCTGGAATGACGAACCAGACAATGCCCCCGCCCGCGCGGGGGCATTGTCATTCTGGAGGACGGTTTCGGCGTGGCTTCCGGCACGAAACATTACAAAATTGAAATCTAATCGAAAGGTTCGTGCGGTAAACAGTCATGTCCGTGTTTCGAGACATCCGAAATCCCGTCAGATGACGGGTGTGCCACCTATAAAATTCGAGGAGCCCTCCCGTGGAACTGCTGTCTTCCACCACATTCTGGATTGCGTTGGGATCGATCATCCTGACCAATATCGTCCTGTCCGGCGACAACGCGGTGGTGATCGCGCTCGCCTCGCGCAACCTGCCGCCCGCCCAGCAGAAGAAAGCCATCTTCTGGGGCAGTGCCGCCGCCATCATCATGCGCGTGGTGCTGACCGTGGCCGCGGTCAAGCTGCTGAGCCTGCCGTACCTGAAGATCGTGGGCGCGGTGTTGCTGGTCTACATCGGCGTGCAACTGCTGACCGGCGATGACGACGAGGAAGGCCACGACGGCAAGGACAATATCTGGGCCGCCATCCGCACCATCCTGATCGCGGACCTGGTGATGTCGCTCGACAACGTAGTGGCCGTGGCCGCCGCTGCACAGAAGGGCCCCGAGGGCAGCCAGCTGATGCTGCTGATCATCGGCCTGGGCCTGTCGATCCCGCTGATCGTGTTCGGCAGCACGCTGCTGCTCAAGGTCATGGAGCGCTTCCCGGTCATCATCGTGCTGGGCGCAGCGCTGCTGGGCTACCTGGCCGGTGAAATGCTGGTCAGCGACCCGGTCGACGCGGCCTGGTTCGAAGTCCACGTGCCGCACGCCCACCTGGTATTCGGCGCCGCCGGCGCGATCCTGGTGGTGATCATGGGCAAGCTGCTGAGCCGCCGGTCGGCACAGACCGCCTGACGAGGTTCCGCCCAGGCGAGAAGGGCGGCCAGCTGGCCGCCCTTTTTCATTGGTGCGCCGGCAAGGCGGGTCGTCGGTGCCTTGGCCAACTAACTCATGTGAGTGATCGCACATTTTGTCGCTTCGTGCGGTGGTAGCGGGCACAAGTGACAAATTTTGGCGCATCCGGCAAGCATCCCCCTGACGGGTGACGAAATTTGTCGCTTCTTGCCCCCTACGGATGGGGGATGCTGCTGGCACGCTTACTGCTCAATAGTCCCCGCGTCACGAAACCGAAGACGTGCAACGCTTAACCAAAATCTCTTCGAGGGGTCAAATCATGCAACGGGTACAACTGAAGAAACTGGGCCGTCGTGTCCAGAAGGGCTTTACGCTGATCGAACTGATGATCGTGGTTGCGATCATTGGTATTTTGGCAGCTATTGCGATTCCCGCGTATCAAGACTATGTAGCAAAGTCGAAAGCGTCGGCCGCGTACGCTGACATTGCTGCGGGTAAGACGGGCTATGAGCTCGCCATCGTTGAAAGTGACCTTGCCAACGTCGCAGCACGTTCGGGCTTGGATACCTCGGCAGCTGGGACCGGGAACTGCGTGATTACTATTCCCGCGAATCCCGACCCTACCGCTGCTATTAGCCCCGCCATCAAGTGTGCGATCAAGACTCCTGGTCGCCTGGGCGCTGGTGCTACTATTCAACTCGATCGTTCGGCAACAGGGCTCTACACGTGCTCTACCACCGTTATGGCTGCCGCGTACAAGCCGGCAGGTTGCTAGTGATAGTCGAGGGCGCATACGCCTGACGATTTAGGTATTACGAAAAGCGCCTACGGGCGCTTTTTCTTTGTCAGGTCGCCAAGCTATCATGCGCCTTTCCGCTAAATAGGCGCCTCAATGCCGCCGTCCAGGACCTCCCCGTCGGCTGCCTTCATCGCAGCAATCGTGATCCCGCTGCTAGTCTCCCGGCACACTCTGCCGCTTGCGACGTTCTATGGCGAATGGACAGCCGCGCTCTGCGCGCTCGCCCTCCTCGGGGCCCATGCAGTTCGACAGCCCATGGCATCGCCTTCCGTGTCGATGCCGTGGGTATCGCTGCTGCTCGTCTGGCTAGTCGCCGTCAGCCTTGTACTCGGCGCTGCCGGCAACCCTGATATCACCGGCAGCCGCCTCGTCACCGTCCTCACGCTTGTCCTTGGCGCGGCAGTGACATGCGCTGCACGGACGTACCGAAATGCATCGGCAGCATCAACTCCGGCTATCGGCGATGCCCTCGCAACTGCGTTCCTGATTGCCGGGCTGCTCGGCACCGTGACGCAGTGGGTGCAGCTTTTCCACTTCGAGCCCCGCACTTTCGGCCTCGTCTCCTCCTACTTCTACGACAACAACCGCCGCCTCTGGGGCAACCTGAACCAACCCAACCACCAGGCCACCGTTGAAGGCCTGGCGTTGGTGGCGTCAGTGTGGCTGGCCTCCCGTGGCCGCTTGCGCTTCCCGATGTGGCTCGCCGCCGTGGCCTTGCTGGAAAGCGGCATCGTGCTTTCCGGCTCGCGCACCGGCGTGCTGCATGTTGGCCTGGCTGCCTTCTACGCGCTGGCCGCGGCGTGGCTGGCGCGAGGCGCTCGACGTGACTCGGATCCAATGCAGCGACCAGTCGGTCTGCTCGTCGCAGCAGTAGCGATGGTGGCAATGCTACTGTTCCTGCAACCCGCAATCCGCGCGGCAGGGCAAGCCTTCGACTGGCGCCTGTTCGACACCATCGCCCAACTCGAAGCCGAAGACCAGATGTCCGCACGCGGAGCACTATGGACGCATGCGCTGGCAATGTTCCGCTCCCACCCCTGGTTCGGCGTCGGCTGGGGCGAGTTCGGCTGGGCGCAATTCCAGCAGTTGCAGCAAGTCGGCGTGAAGGTGGAGATGTCCCTGCACGCCCACAACGCCATTCTCGACCTGCTTGCGAAGACGGGCATCATCGGTGCCGCAGGCGTCGGCCTGATCCTGCTGGCCTGGCTATGGCGCGTGGTTCGCGTTCGCCTGTGGCACGGCGATGGCGAAGAGCGCAAGCAGACCGTGCTGGTTCTTACCTGGCTGGCGATGCTGTGTGCGCATTCGATGCTCGAATACCCGCTGCATTACCTCTATTTCTTCCTGCCGTTCTGCTTCATGCTCGGTTGGCTGGAGCCGTCGGGCTTCGGGCGGTGGCGTGTGCCGATGCCAGTGGCACGTGGGCTGGCGATCGCGTTTGTCGTGGTAGCCGCGATCGTGCTGGCCACCATGTGGCAAGACTACCGCCGCGCCGAAGCCCGCGAATACGCCAGCGGCGAAGGCCGCAATGCCTTGCCGATGCCGCGCTTCTGGTTCCGCCAGCACGCGCAGGCCGACGCTGCCGGCCTGGCCACCATTACGCTGGCCAATGCGGCGGAGTTGTTGCCCGCCCACATCGCCGCCGTCCACCTGCTGCCTACGCCGACCATGATCGCGCGCACCGCATGGCTGCTGGCGCTGACCGGCGATCCTGCGCAAGGCCGCCAGTGGATGGAACGGCTGCGCTGGTACTACCTTGGCGATGAAGTCGCGCAATACGCCGAGATTGCGAAGGCATGCCGCGATCTGACGCCAGACGAACGCCCGCAGGCATTCTGCGCATGGGTCGGCGACCGTTCGCGTCGGTATTCCGAATGGCGCCGGGACTGACCTAGTAGTACGGATACGGGCTGTAATAGACCGGTGGCGGAGGCGGCGGATAGTAGTAGTACCGTGGTGCCGGCGGCGCAGCGGCGACGCGTCCGGGAGCCGGCACGCGGTTGCCGCTGGCGTACATGCACTGTACGTAGGCGGCATCGTATTGCTGTTGCGTGCCGTAACCCGCGTACTGGGCATTGCCCGCGCCGACCGCCGCACCAGTCAGCAGGCCGACGCCTGCACCCACCGCCGCACCCGAACCGCCATTAAAGGCCGCGCCCGCCGCTGCGCCCAGCGCGGTGCCGACCACTGCGCTGCCGACGGCGGCATTGTTGGCGGCCTGCGAGGATGAGACGCCGCCCACCCGCCCGAAGGCGAACTGGCGGCAGTTGTAGTCGTCGGCGCGGAACTGGTCGAAGCTCTTGCCGGTGCCCGGCAGCACCATCACGCTGGGGCCGGCAGGCATCACGGCGCAGGCGCCGAGGGTCAGGGTGGCCACGGCCAGCGTGGCGCGGGTCAGGGCATGCATGGTGTCACCCCGCATCAGGAGTTGGCCGGCGGCTGTGCCGGTATGCGCTGCCAGCCGCCGGGGCAGGACTGCACATAGGGGTAGTAGCCTTCGGGCTGGTTGCAGTGGTACCACCAGCCCTGCTGCGGCGCTACGCCGTCCGGGCCGGGGACCGGCACGGGGCCGTTCGGTCCCTGTTCGATGTACTGCGGAGGCGCCGCGGGTGCGGTGACCACTGCGGGCGGGTAGTAGTACGGGGCGGGGTAGCCATACGGGTAGCCGCCGTAGAACACGCCAGGCCCGAAATAGAGGCCCACGCCTACGCTTGTGCGCGTCTTGATAAAGCCGCCGCGTGCGTCGCTATCGTGTAAAGCGGCATCGTGGAGATCGGCCCGCCCGGCGAGGGCGGCGCCGCTTGCGGCCGTGGCCGCCAGTGCCAGGGCGATCTGGCAGAGCATGCGCCCGTTCATGGTATCCACCTCATCCCCGCGCGCACCGCATGGCACGCCACGGACAGGGTCAGCAGGCCGCAACCAGCGAGGGCCTGCAATCATATTGAATACCAAATTGTCCCGTGCCGGCGCCACAGCGGCGCGGTTGGAAATGCGGCGTTACCTTTATTACCGGGGAACGACGTTGGCGTAAGACGTCGTGACACAGCCCATCACGGCACGTGTTGCAGGCGTCACGTGGAGGTCAGCCGGCCGCCACCCAATCCCCCGACTTGCCCCCATGCTTTTCCAGCAGCTTCACATTGCCGATCACCATGCCGCGGTCCACTGCCTTGCACATGTCGTAGATCGTCAGCAGCGCCACCTGCACGCCGGTCAGCGCTTCCATCTCCACGCCGGTCTGGCCGCGGGTTTCGGTGCGCACGGTGCAGGCGACGGTGGCCGTGGCCTCGTCCAGTGCGAACTCGACCGCCACCTTGGTCAGGCCGATCGGGTGGCATAGCGGGATCAGGTCGGCGGTGCGCTTGGTGGCCATGATCGCTGCCACGCGGGCGATGCCGATCACGTCGCCTTTCTTGGCGCTGCCGTCGCGCACCAGCGCGAAGGTGGCGGGCTGCATGGTGATGGTGCCGGTGGCCACGGCGACGCGGTGGGTGCTGGCCTTGTCGCCGACGTCGACCATGTGGGCTTGTCCGGCGGTATCGAAATGGGTGAGCTGGGTCATGATCGAGAGCTTCAGTGCGAACTGCGTGCTGGTGGCCGCCGGCGTCCTGGGAAGCATCCGATGGGAACGGCCACGGGAGGCCGCTATCATAGCAACATGCCAAAACAACCATCGCTTCGCAGGTCTGCCGCACGCGGCCCCGGCGCCGTGGCGGACGCTGTTCCCGCCGGCTCTGCGTCACATCGCGCAGGCGCCGGCAATTGCCGCGCTGGCGGCGCATGGACGCCATGGCGGCGGCCGCTGGCGGCGCTGCTGGCGCTGACGTTCGCGGCGCCGGCCTGGCCTCAGGGTACGCCGCGCACGACCACGGCGCCAGCCACGCCGGTGGCGGCCACGCCCGCGGCGAGGCCCCCGCAGCCGGTGCCCGCCATCTCCGGCGAGGCCAGCGACCAGGTCTATGACAACCTGAACCGCAGCGTGAAGGCGGGCCAGAAGTCCGAGTTCGGCCTGCGCACCAACAACGCGGTGGTGGAGGCCGGCGGCGTGCAACTGCCGGACCTGGGCGACCCGTCCACGGCGTCGCTGTCGCCCGACATGGAAAAGCGCCTGGGCGACCGCATCATGCGCGATATCCGCCGCGACCCGCTATACGTGCCGGATCCGCTGCTGTCCGATTACCTGAACGCGCTGGGCTACGGGCTGGTGCAGGCGGCGCGGCGCCAGAGCATCTCCGGTTCGACCGGCGCGGGCACCTTTGCCACCGGCTTCGACCTGTTCGCGGTGCGTGACCGCAGCATCAACGCGTTTGCGCTGCCGGGCGGCTATATCGGCGTGCATACCGGGCTGCTGGTGCAGTCCGATACGGAATCGGAACTGGCTTCGGTGCTGGGCCATGAAATCGGCCACGTGATGCAGCGGCATATCGCGCGCGGCATCACTTCGCAGGACCAGTCGATGTGGATCGCGCTGGCCTCGATGGTGCTGGCGGGCCTGGCCGCCACGCGCAGCCCGGATGCGGCGGCGGCGCTGGCGATGGGCGGGCAGGGCGCGGCCATCGCCAACCAGCTGTCGTTCTCGCGCGGCGCCGAACGCGAGGCCGACCGGGTCGGCTTTCAGATCCTGACCGCGGCGGGGTTTGACCCGCAGGGCATGCCCGATTTCTTCATGCGGCTGCAGCGCACATCGGGGACCGCGGAAAACTCGGTCCCGTCTTATGTGCGGACTCACCCGCTGACCTCCGAGCGGATTGCCGACATGCAGGATCGCGTCAGCCATGCCAGCAAGCGCAAGGTCGCCAACACGCCGGAATACGAGTTTGCGCGGATGCGGGCCCGCGTGATCCAGGAATCGTCGCCCAGCGACCTGCAGAACCTGCGCGCGGCGCTGCGCACGCAACTGCCGGGAGCAACGGCACTGCGCGCTCCGGCGCTGCACTACGGCCTTGCCTTCACCGAGCAGCGGCTGGGCCGCTACCCGGCCGCAGAACAGGAGCTGGCCGAGGCGCGCCGTCTCTACGGCAATATTCCCGGCGCCACCTCGGGCAGCCCCATGCTGGACGTGATGGCGGTGGAACTGGCGCGCGCCCAGGGCCGCGTGCCCGAGGCGCTGTCCCAGGCCAGCGCGTCGATGAAGGCGTTCCCGCTGTCGCATGCGGTGGCGATTGCCTATGCCGATACCCTGGTCGGCTCAGGCCGCTATGAAGAGGCCGTGCGCTTCCTGCGCGAACGCACGCGCCAGGAGACCAGCCGCAGCGAATGGTGGGAGCTGCTGGCGCGCGCCTACGCGGGCCAGGGCAAGCGCTTGCAGCAGCACCAAGCGCTGGCCGAGAAGTATGCGATGGACGGCGCTTACCAGGCCGCGATCGAGCAGCTGCAGATCGCGCGCAAGGCTGGCGACGGGGACTTCTACACGCTGTCCGAGGTCGATGCGCGCCTGCACCAGCTGGAGCGCCAGTACCGCGAGGACAAGCAGGACAGCAAGGGCATGCCTAACTGAGGCAGGCGTTCAGCCAGCCGGCGGCGCCGGCTGGCGCACGAAGCCAAAGCGCTTGGGCACCTCGCTCTCGGCAATCGGCTCGATCGGGATGTCGCGGCCATCGTGGTGGAATACGCCCAGGTCGGTGCCGCAGGCTTCGCCATGCCAGGTGCTGGCGCCGCTGAACAGTTCCAGGTCGTGGTCGTGCAGCAGGGCGGCCTGCTGTGCCGGCGGGCTGCCTTGCGCCATGCCCTCGACCGTGCCGGCCAACACCACGTTGCCGTGCTCGTCGGCGTAGCAGGCCTGCAGCGTGAAGGCCTGCTGCGTGGTCGTGCGCAACGCGCCTTCATGCAGCCGCACGACCCACGGCGCATAGCCCAGCGATACGAACACCCGCTGCGGGCCGTTCTGGAAGTACCAGGCGCCGCGCTCGTCGCACAGGTAGTTGCGTTCGATAAAGCCGATCAGCGCTTCATGGCGGATGGGGTCGCCCGACAGCCCGTGCTGCTGGGCGTATTCATTGCGCAGGCGCCACTGGCCGCGGCGGTCCAGCGCCAGCCAGCCGTAGGCATTGGGCACGTTGGGCCAGCGTGCCATGGCTTGCCTGACGATCTCGTCCATGTCTGTCTCCTCGGCGGGCTGGTGGCTTATCGTACCGCTGCGCCCGCCCTACATCATGCTGTCAAAAAATCTCAGGATCCGTGCCGGCAGCCATTCGATGTCGCCGCTGAAGCGCCCGTCGGGCAGCAGGGGCAGGTGCCGGCGCCAGCCCTCGGGCGGGGTCATGAAGCCGACATGGCCGCCGTGCTCGGGCTGTTCCAGCCATACCTGCGGACTGGCGTCGGCCGGGCCGGGCAGGTGCCGGGCCGGCAGGAAGGGATCGTTGCGCGCATTGAGCACCAGCGTAGGCACGGCGATGTCGCGCAGCACGGGTTTGCTGGCGGCGCGGCGCCAGTAGTCGTCGGTATCGACATAGCCGTGCAGCGGCGCGGTGACGACGTTGTCGAAGGCGTACAGGTCGCGGCTGGCCAGCATCGTGTCGCGGTCGAACAGCCCCGGGAACTGCCCCAGCTTGGCCAGCGACTTGCGCTTGAGCGTCTGCAGGAACATGCGCGTGTAGACCAGGTTGAAGCCGGCCGACAGCGCCGCGCCGCCGGCAGCCAGGTCCAGCGGCGCGGAGATCGCCGCGGCCGCATGCACGTGGCCGGCGCTGGTGCCGTCTTCGCCCAGGAAGCGCAGCAGCGCGTTGCCGCCCAGCGAGATCCCCACCACCAGCAGCTTGCGCCCGTTGGCGCAATGGCGCTGGCGCATGCGCTCCAGCACCCAGCGGATCTCGGCCGAATCGCCCGAGTGGTAGAAGCGCGGCGCCAGGTTTAGCTCGCCCGAGCAGCCGCGGAAATGCGGGATCACGCCCTGCCAGCCGCGCAGGGACAGCGCATGCATCAGCGCCTGCGCGTAATGGCTGCCGGAATCGCCCTCCAGGCCGTGGAACATCACCACCAGCGGCGTGTCCGGGCGCACCGGGTGGGTGGTCCAGTCGAGGTCGATGAAGTCCTGGTCGGGGGTGTCCCAGCGCTCGCGGCGAAAGCTCACGCGCGGCAGGCGGCGCGTGAAGCGCGCGGGGATGATGGTCTGGGCATGGCCGCCGCGCAGCCACCAGGGCATCGGCACGCCGTCGCCGTAGCCATGGCCGGGTGCCGTGGCGGGATCAGCCTGGGCGTGGACGGCCTGGGGAAGGCTGTGGTGCGGAAGCTGCGTCATGCCGGCGTGGTGTTGCAGCAGGCCGCGGCGCGGCCGTGCGGGTTTAGAACCAGACGGATTCTTAATGCAGCGCCTGCCCCGGCGCGGCGGCCACGGCGGCAACCTGCACCGCGTTGGCCGGGCTGCAGTGGATATGTGCCAGGCGCCAGCCTTCGTGGTTCTGCATCAGCACATAGGTGGTGTGCACGTACAGGTCGGCCTCGACGCGGTCGTTGCCGAAGCGCAGTGCCTCGGTCACGTCGAAGATCGACACGGCCATCGACGCATGACTGCTGGTCTCGATCGCATCGACCAGCACCGGCTGTTCTTCCAGCAGTTGCAGGAAGGCCTGGCGCAGCTGTTCGTGGCCGATCAGGCGCTGGCCGTCGGGCAGCACGCAGGTGATCGAGTCTTCGTCCAGCCACAGGCGCAGCGCGCCGTCGGCGTCGCGCAGCTTCAGGGCTTCGCGAAAGGCTTCGACAATGTCTTCGGCGGAATCGAACAGGCGGGCAAAGCGAGGCATGGTGGCAGTAGAAGTGGCGAGGGCAGTGAAGTCAGGGCCGGTGCAGCAGCTTGCGCAGCTCGACGAACACCATTTCAGGTTCGATCTCTTTCAGGCAGCGCAGGTGGCCCAGCGGGCACTCGCGCTTGAAGCAGGGACTGCACTCCAGCTGCAGCCACATGATACTCGCTGCCTGTGACAGCGGCGGCGTGTGGCGCGGGTCGCTCGAGCCGAACACCGCCACCTGGGGCCGGCTCAGCGCCGCGGTGACGTGCATCAGGCCGGAGTCGTTGCAGACCGCGGCCTCGGACAGCGCCAGCAGGTCCACGGCGTCATCCAGCGAGGTCTGGCCGCACAGATTGCGCACGAACGGGGCCTCGCTGACGATCTCGGCGGCGATCTCGGCGTCCTTGGCCGAGCCCAGCGTGATCATCTGCGCATACGGGTAGGAGCGCCGCAGCATCTGCGCGAGCCTGGCGAAATGCCCGGCCGGCCAGCGCTTGGCCGGGCCGAACTCGGCACCCGGGCAGAACGCGATCACGCGCGTGTGCGGGGCGATGCCAAAGCGCTCGGCGGTGGCCGCCATGCGCGTCGGGTCGACGCGCAGGCGCGGCTCTGGCAGGTCTTCGGGCAGGCGCGCGCCGGGCCTGAGCGCCAGGCGGGCGTAGTGCTCCACCATCGGCGGGCGCTTGTCGCGCGGCGGGTTGGCGTGGCGCACGTTGAGCAGGCCGAAGCGGGCTTCGCCGCGGTAGCCGATGCGCAGCGGGATGCCGGCCAGCCAGGGGACCAGTGCCGACTTGAGCGAGTTCGGCAGCACGTAGGCGAGGTCGTAGCCTTCGTTCTTGAGCTGCTGCGCGAACATCAGCCGTGCCGACAGCTGCAGCTTGCCGTGCGCGAGGTCGGACGGGAACACGCGGCCGATCTCCGGCATGCGCGCGAGCACGGGCGCGACCCACTTGGGCGCGAGTGCGTCGATGACCAGGCGCGGATGGCGCGCCTTGAGCAGCGCAAAGAGCGGCTGCGCCATCAGGGCGTCGCCGATCCAGTTGGGGGCGATGACGAGGGCTTTCTTCATGGGCGGGGCGCTTGGAGCCGGCACGCCGGCGCGGATGCCGGCAACGCCGACGCTCCGGGGCGCCTGCAAGCGGCCCGGAGCGTCAGGATCGTGCGAATGCGGGCGGCTCGGGTCAGTGGTGGCCCTTCAGCACGGTGCCCGGCTTGAGCTTGTAGACGGTACCGCAGTAGGGGCACTTGGCCTCGCCGGTGTCTGCCACGTCGAGGAACACGCGCGGATGGTAGTTCCATGCCGGGGTGTTGGCGGTCGGGCAGTGCAGCGGAATGTCTTCAGCGCCGATTTCGATGATGGTGGCGGTTTGCGTCATGGTGTTGCAGGGAGTGATGCTTATTGTTCGATG
>NZ_JFJW01000017.1:0-1971 GCF_000611125.1 Cupriavidus sp. SK-4 | reverse complement strand
GGGGGGGGGGCGCAACTGGGGCTGGCAGCCGGTGCTCAGACCAGCGTCAGCCACTTCTTGTACTTTTCTTCGGTGCCGCCCACGGCGGCAAAGAACGTGTCCTGGATCTGCTTGGTGATCGGGCCGCGGCGGCCTTCGCCGATGACGCGGTCGTCCAGTTCGCGGATCGGCGTGACTTCGGCGGCGGTGCCGGTGAAGAAGGCTTCGTCGGCGCAGTACATCTCGTCGCGGGTGATGCGCTTTTCACGTACCTCGATGCCGAGGTCGCGCGCGATGGTCAGGGTGGCGTCGCGGGTGATGCCGTCCAGGCACGAAGCCAGGTCCGGCGTGTAGATCACGCCGTTGCGCACGATAAACACGTTCTCGCCCGAGCCTTCGCTGACATAGCCCTCGGTGTCGAGAAGCAGCGCTTCGTCGTAGCCCAGGCCGGTGGCTTCCTGGTTGGCCAGGATCGAGTTGATGTAGTAGCCGCTTGCCTTGGCGCGCACCAGCGACACGTTGACGTGGTGGCGCGTGAACGACGAGGTCTTCACGCGGATGCCGCGCTCCATGCCTTCCTCGCCCAGGTAGGCGCCCCAAGGCCAGGCGGCAATGGCCACGTGGATGGTGTTGCCCTTGGCCGAGACGCCCAGTTTCTCGTCGCCGACCCACACGATCGGGCGGATGTAGCAGGATTCCAGCTTGTTGGCGCGCACCACTTCGCGCTGCGCCGCTTCCAGCGTGGCCTCGTCGAAAGGCATGACCATCTGGAAGATCTTGGCCGAATTGAACAGGCGCCGGGTGTGCTCGTGCAGGCGGAAGATGGCGGTGCCTTCGGGAGTCTTGTAGGCGCGTACGCCTTCGAACACGCCCATGCCGTAGTGCAGCGTATGCGTCAGCACATGGATCTTGGCGTCGCGCCATTCGATCAGCTTGCCGTCCATCCAAATCTTGCCGTCGCGATCAGCCATCGACATGTCTTTTCTCCCAGCGCCGTCAAATTAGCAAAAACGACATTGTAAGCCGCGGGGGCATGGGTCACAACGCGATGCAGGCGTTGCGGCGGTCTAGAATCCTCTTTTCCGGGCGTTTGCCGCATTTCGGACGCCATTTCCTGCTGTTCCCCCGTTGTTGCACGTTCCCCTACCCCAGAACCGCCGTGCCTTTGACCACACATCCCGGCCATGACGACCTGCCTGAACCCGGCGAGGACGGCGCCAGCCGCGCGCCGGGCCCGGACTGGCAGCAGGCGCTGGCAGCACTGCGTGCACTGGCCGGCGCCGAANCGGGCCGGCGCCGACCCCGCCGCCGGCGCCGAGGCCCGGCGCCTGCTGTGGGCGCTGACGCTGGACGCCGACGGCGTGCCGGGCACGATCGAGCCGCTCGAGCAGGTGCGCGGCGCGCGCGGCTGGGGCAAGCCGAAGCCGGTGCCACTGGCCCGGGTCGCCGAGGACGACCGGCTCGAGCCGTGGGATGCCCGCGTGGCGCGCGCCATCCGCCGCGACCAGTCGCATAACCGGCGCTGCGTGCTGGACCGCGCCGCCGCGGTGATGGCGTTGGTGGGCCACCCGGGCGTGGTGCTGGCGCATGCGCCATCGCAGACGCTGGAGGTGGTCGAGGATGCCCCCGCGCTGGAAGCGGTCCACAGCGCCGGCCGTTATGTGCTGCGCATCTTCCCGCCGGTGCGCGAGGCGCCGGCGATGGAAGCCTTGCTGCCCGCCGCCGCGCGCCAGGAGGCCGAGGCGCTGCGCCAGGTCACAGTGGTGCGCGACGGCCCGCACCGGCTGCGGGTGATCCGCTACACCCCGGCGCAGTTCGATGCCGCGCGGCTGGTCGGCGATGGTCTGGCGATCCCGGAGGACGGACAGGCGCAGCTCGACAAGACCCTGCGCGCGCTGGCGGGCCACTTCCAGGTCCATGCCGACCAGGCCGTCGGCACACGCGCGGTGGAGGCCGAGCCACGGCTGCGCGCCGAGGTGGCGCCGGTGGCCC
>NZ_JFJW01000016.1:8899-32072 GCF_000611125.1 Cupriavidus sp. SK-4 | reverse complement strand
CTGTCTGCCGACAGCGCCGGCTGGGCGCCGCACAGCGCCGCGGCCAGCAGCGCCAGCCGCAGCAATACAGCGGGCCGGGGGAAGATTGTCATGGTCTCGCTCCGTGTGGGGCCGGCGCTGGGTTCCGCTGGGGGCGGCCGGCGTGGCAACCGTAGCACATCGGCCAGGGACCGTGTGCGGTGAAAACCGCAGAAGGACAAACGGCGTCCGCATGAGCGGACGCCGTCGGGATCGGCCCCGGAAGCTGGACCGGGCGCGTGCTCAGGGCAGGTTGCGGCCCGGCGGCAGCGTCACCGGCGAAGTCACCGGTGCGGCGACCGGGCTGGCGGTCGCCGTGGTGCCCGTGGCGGCCCCGGCCGGCGCATCGATCGGACCGCCCACGCCCGGCACCGACTGCACCGGCGCCGGCGTACCGACATTGCCGTCGAGCGACGGGTTCTGCGAGGTGGAAGCCGAGTCCAGGCGCGCGCGCTCGGTGTCGTTGACGTAGTCGAAGGCCTTGACCACCTTGGTCACGCCCGAGGCATTGCGCGCCACGTCGGTGGCGCGGTCGCCCTCGGCGGCGGTGACCACGCCCAGCAGGTAGACCACGCTCTTCTCGGTGGTGATCTTGATCGAGTTGGACGGCACGCCCTCGGCGGTCATCATCAGTGTCTTGACCTTGCTGGTCAGGTAGGCGTCCTGGCTCTGGGTCATGAAGCCGGGCGAGTTGACGACCTCGAGCTCATTGATCACCACGCGCGCATTGGGCAGGCCGCGCACATACTGCTCGACCTGCTGCTTGACGGTGTCGTTGCTGGCTTCGCCGGTCAGCAGCACCTTGCGGTTGAACACGGTCACGTTGACGCGGGCCTGGCCGCTGTAGCGCGAGTTGATGGTGTTCTCGGCCTCGAGCTGCAGGCCGCGGTCCACGGTCTGGGTGGCGGCCGGGCGGCGGTCGGTGGCCATGGCCACGCCGGTCCCCATGGCGCCGGCGATCACGGGGAAGCAGCCGGCGAGCTGGGTGGCGCAGACCAGCACGGCCGCCGCGGCCAGGCTGGCGCGGCCAAGGCCGGCGGTGCGGAAAGGATGGCGCGCGCCGGCGCCGTTCCGGGGGGCTTGCGTAGTGGGCAGGTTCGTCATGCGGTCCTTGCTGTGGCTGGATGTTGGGAGTGGGAGGAAGGGCAGCATCAGGCTTCCCCGAGCAGTGCCTCGTCGATGCCGTCGCACAGGCAATGCAGGGTCAGCAGGTGCACTTCCTGGATGCGCGCGGTGCGCTCGCTCGGCACGCACAGGTGGATATCGAATTCATCGAGCAGGCCGGCGATGGTGCCGCCGCCCTTGCCGGTCAGCGCGACCACGGCCATCTCGCGCTGGCGCGCGGCTTCGATGGCGGCGATCACATTGGCCGAATTGCCCGAGGTGGAAAGCGCCAGCAGGATGTCGCCGGGCTGGCCCAGCGCCTCGACCTGCTTGGAAAACACCTTGCTGAAGTCGTAGTCGTTGCCGATCGCGGTCAGGATCGAGCTGTCGGTGGTCAGTGCGATCGCGGCCAGGCCCGGGCGCTCGCGCTCGAAGCGCCCGACCAGTTCGGCGGCAAAGTGCTGCGCATCAGCCGCGGAGCCGCCGTTGCCGCAGGCCAGGATCTTGTTGCCGCTGGTCAGCGCGCCGACCATGCGCTCCACGGCGGCGTTGATATAGGGGGCCATCTCCGCCGCGGCCTGTCGCTTGGTCTCGGCGCTGTCTAGAAACTGTTGCTGGATACTGTCGATACTCATGGCTCTGGGGGCCTTGTTGTTGCCATTGCGATCCGCGGATCGTACCTTAGGGTCTGCCGCGCATTATGAACCAGCCCCGGCGGCATCCTGGTCAAAGGCATGCTGCAGCCAGTCCAGCCGGCCGGGTTCCAGGGCCACCACGTCGAAGCGGCACCGTCCGGCGCGCGCATGACCAGGTCGATCTCGCCGCCTTTGCAGCGATAATTGCGGACCACGGGCTCCAGGCCCTGGCGCCGCAGGTGTGCCAGGGCCCGGTCCTCCGCCTGCGCACCGCGTAGCTGTGTGGTTTGCAACTGCGTGGTGGATTTGAATGATCGCATCAACGGAAGTTCTCAAGCATGAGTGACTGGATCTCCCTGGCGGCCAGCCAGTCCTACCCGGCCGGCACCCTTTATGTCGTGGCCACGCCCATCGGCAACGTCGCCGACCTGTCGCTGCGCGCACTGCATGTGCTTGGCCTGGCCGACGCCGTGGCCTGCGAAGACACCCGCAATACCGGCCAGCTGCTGTCGCGCGTGGGCCTGCAGCGGCCGCTGGTGGCCGTGCACGAGCACAACGAGCGCGAGGCCGCGGGCCGCATCGCGGCGCGCCTGGCGGCCGGCGAGCGCATCGCCTACGTCTCGGACGCCGGCACGCCGGGCATCTCCGACCCGGGTGCGCGCCTGGTCGAGGCGGTGCGCGCCGCCGGCCATCCGGTGGTGCCGCTGCCCGGCCCCAGTGCCGCGGTGGCCGCGCTGTCGGTGGCGGGCGACATGCTCGATGCAGGCGAGGGCCGCTTCACCTTTGTCGGCTTCCTGCCCAGCAAGCCCAAGGCGCGCACCGAGGCCATCGCCCGGCTGGCGGCGCTGGACCACGCCTGGGTCTGCTACGAGGCGCCGCACCGCATTGCCGACACGCTGGCCGCGCTGGCCGCGGGCCTGCCAGGCGAGCGCCGGCTGCTGGTCGGGCGTGAACTGACCAAGCTGTTCGAGGACATCGCGGTGCTGCCGATGGCGCAGGCGCCGGCCTGGCTGGCCGCCGACCCGAACCGGGCCAAGGGGGAATTCGTGCTGGTGGTGGAAGGCGCTGGCGCCGCAACTGCCGCAGATGGCTTGCCGGATGCCGAAGCCCAGCGCGTGCTGGCGCTGCTGCTGGCGGAACTGCCGGCCAAGCGCGCCGCCAAGCTGGCGGCGGCGATCACCGGCGCCGGCACCGATGCGCTCTACCAGCTGGCGCTGGCGCAGCGCGCGGGGCAGGCAGAGGACTGACGCGGCCCGCGCGTGGTCCCGGGATTGGGAGGAGGAAGGTAAAGCGGAGGTGTCAGCGCGCGGCGGCATGCGGCGGCGCTGCCCTGGTCAGCGCCGTGTGCGCTTGACGGTCTTGCCGCCGGCCTTGGTCGACTTGCGCGCCTTGGCGGGCGCCAGCGAATTGGCCAGTTCCGGCACGGATACGTCGTCGTCGCCGCTGCCGTCACCGGCCTCGGTGCCGCCGGCATCGACCTGCGGACCCAGCGCGGCCACTTCGGTGCGCGTCAGGCGGCGGATTTCGACGTTGGTGGCACCGCGTTCGACAAAGCCGAGGCGGCGTGCGGCGCCGTAGGACACGTCCAGTATGCGGTTGCCATGGTACGGCCCGCGGTCATTGATGCGAAGCACTGCTACCTTGTTATTGCGCAGGTTGCGCACCAGCACCCAGCTGTCGAGCGGCAGCGACGGATGGGCGGCGGTCATGGCGCGCATGTCGAAGCGTTCGCCGTTGGCGGTCTTGCGGCCGTGGAAGCCCTTGCCGTACCAGGACGAAACGCCGCGCTGCTCGAACGTGCCGATGTCGGCGCGCAGGCCGTCCAGCGAGCTGCCGCTGCGGCCTTCATCCGCGTCATAGCCGAACAGGTTCCAGCTGCCGCCGTCCGAGGCACGTGCGGACTTGTTGTCTGCGTCGGTGCGATCGGTCTTGCCGGCCTTGCCGTTCTTTGCCGCGCGCGTGGGCACGGCGCCAGCGTTGTCGTTGCTTGCGTTGTCGCCTTCAGGGGGCGTGGCACAGGCGGCCAGCACCACGGCGCATGCGGTGCATGCGCCGAGCTTGGCCAGCCGTTGCCAGCGCTTTGCAAGAGCGGAGATCCGTAACATGGGCGGCAGTCTAACATTGACTCTTTACGACTATCTCTTTCAATTTGTTACGAAATCTGTGCGATTTCGCACGATCGTGGCCCATCTGCCCGGAATCCCGCTTGTGGCAAGGGATTCCCGCCCGAGACGGGGCTTTCGCGCAGGTAACGCATAAAGCACGCGACTTGCATCGGGGGCGGTGAATCGCCGCCCGGCGCTACAATGCTGGGCACCGCCCGCCGTCCGTGCGGGCCAGTCTGTGGCACCCGGCCAGAAGGCGCCCGGCGCACAAGAAATCGTCCATGAAAGCCCTGCTCATTCCTGTCACGCCCTTCCAGCAAAACTGTTCGCTGCTGATCGATGAAAGCACCGGCCGCGCCGCGGTCTGCGATCCCGGCGGCGACCTGGATCGCATCCGCGAGGCGGTCAGGGAGCAAGGCGTCACGCTGGAAAAGATCTTCCTGACGCATGGCCATGTCGATCACTGCGCCGGCGCCGCAGCGCTCGCGCGCGAGCTGGGCATCCCGATCGAAGGCCCGCAGCAGGACGAGCGCTTCTGGATCGAGCAGCTGCCCGAGCAGACGCGCCGCTTCGGCTTCGGCCACGCCGAGAGCTTCGAGCCAGACCGCTGGCTGGAGAACGGCGACACCGTGCAGTTCGGCAACGAGACGCTGGAGGTCTACCACTGCCCCGGCCACACGCCCGGCCACGTGGTGTTCTTCTCGCGCGCCAACCGGCTGGCGGTGGTGGGCGACGTGCTGTTCGCCGGCTCGATCGGCCGCACCGACTTCCCGCGCGGCAACCACGCCGACCTGATCCGCTCGATCCGCACGCGGCTGTGGCCGCTGGGCGAGGACGTGACCTTCATCCCCGGGCACGGCCCGGTCTCGACCTTCGGCGAGGAACGCCGCAACAACCCGTTCGTGGCCGATCACCTGATCGACGTGGGCTGAGGCCGTGGCCAAGCGACAGGCGCCCGACACCCGCCCGGAAATCTACGTCAGCACCGACGTGGAAGCCGACGGCCCGATCCCGGGCCCGCATTCGATGCTGTCGTTCGCGTCCGCGGCGATGCTGGCGGACAAGACCGTGGTGGGCACGTTCTCCGCCAACCTCGAGACCCTGCCCGGCGCCGCCGGCCACCCGGTGCAGATGCAGTGGTGGCAAACCCAGCCCGAAGCCTGGAGCGCCTGCCGGCGCGACCTGCAGCGCCCCGAGGACGCCATGGTCCGCTATGTCGAATGGGTCGAGAGCCTGCCCGGCAAGCCGGTCTTCGTGGCCTTCCCGGCGGGCTTCGATTTCGCCTGGATGTTCTGGTACATGATGCGGTTCGCCGGGCGCTCGCCCTTTGGCTGGGCCGCCCTCGACATCAAGACGCTGGGCTTTGCGCTGACCGGGCGCCCGTACCGCAAGACCGTCAAGGCGGCCTTCCCAGCCGCCTGGATGGATCCGCTGCCGCACACCCATGTGGCGCTGGACGATGCGCTCGAACAGGGTGCGCTGTTCTGCAACATGCTGACTACGCTGCGTGAGCGCGAGGCCGCACTGGCCAGCCTAGCGTCCGATGCCGCAGCGGACGCTAGCGAGCCCTCACCTCCGTCCGGGCAACCCTGAACGGTTGCTGCGCCGCGGCAGCCGCGGCGGCACGCCCCTTGCAGGCTTTGCGTTCGCATCTCACGCCAGCGCGCCTATAGTAGAAGCGGATATGGCGTACCGGGCGAAACGAGCCACAGACTATCCGGCGCACTTGCGCAGCCACGCCATATGCCGTTTGAGCCATGTTGCCCGGATCGCGCGGCGCCTGCCGAGGAGGTGTCGATCATGCGTTTTCATACCGACCTGCACTTGAGAGACCTGGCTGGCCGGATCCATTGGCCGCATGCCACGCGGGGCGCCACGCCCATTACCCATCGCCACACCTCGGATGAGGACGCCGAAGTCGCCAAGGCCACGCTATACGTCAGCACGGTGACGCTGGTGGTGCTGCTGGTCGTGCTGGCGGCCATCGCTTTCGGTCAGGAGGCCATGCACTGGCTGGGTGTTCATTAGACGACCCGCCTGAAGCTGTTTGCCTCAAGCACCGGCCGGCCCCCACCACGTGGGGGCCGGTTTTATTTGGGGCCGTGGATTGGCTGGCTCAGGCCAGCAGCGGCGCCACGTTCTCGGGCGGCCGGCCGATCGCGGCGCGGCGGTTGCGCACCACCACCGGACGCTGCAACAGGATCGGGTTGTCGGCCACGGCGGCCAGCAGCTCTGCCTCGGTCAGGCCGGGATCGGCCAGGCCCAGCTCGGCGTACGGCGCTTCGTTGTCGCGCAGCATCTCGCGCACCGGCACGCCCAGCATGGTGTGCAACTGGCGCAGCGTGGCCAGCGACGGCGGCTCTTTCAGGTATTCCACGATTTCCACCGGTTCGCCCAGCCGCTCGCTGGCGGCCTGGACCAGGGCGAGCGTTTCGCGCGACTTGGAGCAGCGGGGGTTGTGGTAGATGGTGATCATGACAGGGTCCTTTCTTGTCGTTGCCGTGCCCCGCCCCGGGGCGTTGGCACTAATGCGGTGCAAATCAATCCGCACTATATACAAGACTCCGGACCTCGCGCAGCATCAGGCTGGTGCATGTGCCCGGCACGCATCCTGCATCGCCCCAAGTCCTTGCATAGGTCGCCATTCCCGATGACTTCCACTACCGTTTCCGCCACGACGCCGTCCGCCGGCACGCGCAAGCCCTTCACCCTGCGCGACGCCATGCCCGCCGACGTTCCGGCCATCCACGCCATCTACGCGCACCATGTGCTGCACGGCCGCGCCTCGTTCGAGGAAGCGCCGCCGAGTCTGGACGAGATGCAGCAGCGCTTTACTGAAGTGCAGCGCAAGGGCCTGCCCTATCTGGTCGCCGTGCGCGACGGCGAGGTGCTGGGCTATGCCTATGCGTCGGCCTACCGCGCGCGCAGCGCCTACCGCTTTGCCATCGAGGATTCGATTTATATCGACCACCGCCGCGTCGGCGAGGGCCTGGGCCAGGCCCTGCTGGCCGAACTGGTCGCCCGCTGCGAAACCGGGCCCTGGCGCCAGATGGTCGCCGTGATCGCCTGCACCGCAGGCGGCGAAGGCACCGGTTCGCTGGCCGTGCATGAGCGGCTGGGCTTCCGCACTGTCGGCCGGCTGGAGGCGGTGGGGTTCAAGCACGGGCAGTGGATCGATACGGTGCTGATGCAGCGGGTGCTGGGGGTGGGGGCGACGACGCTGCCGGCGTAGGCGGATCGACCTGCACGGCTTCAGCCAAGCCCCAAAGAACAAAAACGCCACGGATTCCTCCGTGGCGTCTTGCGCAGCAAAGCCCGGCGCCTGCCGGCGCCCAAGCCTTACTTCATCAGGTCCGACAGCGCCAGCGCCACCACCTTGGTCGCACGGTTCAGGTCGTTCAGGCGCAGGTTCTCGTCCGAGTTATGGCCGCGGGCTTCCATCAGCGTGCGCGGGCCAGCGCCGTACAGCACGGTCGGGATGCCGCGCTTGGTGTAGTGGCGCGCGTCGGTGTAGAGCGGCACGCCTTGCACCGGGATCTCCACGCCAAACACGGATTCGGCACGGCTCTTCAGCGCGCCGATCAGCTTTTCCACGCCCGGCAGTTCCGACAGCGGCTCGGCCAGGATGATGCGCTCGACCTTCACTTCGATGCCCGGACGGTCCTTGGCGGCCTTTTCCACCACGGCGCGGATCTCGCCTTCGGCGTCGAAGCCGATTTCCTCGGGGATCATGCGGCGGTCGACGCGGAAGGTCACCAGGTCAGGCACCACGTTGGTGTTGATGCCGCCCTTGATCAGGCCCACGTTCAGCGTGGCGGTGTCGATGCCAGGCACCTTCGACTTGCGCGTGGCCAGCTCGGCGCGCAGGCCGTAGATGGCTTGCAGGATGTGGGTGGCAGCTTCGATCGCATCCACGCCGGTGTGCGGCATGGCGGCGTGGCCCTGCTTGCCCTTGACCGTCACTTCGACGTGCAGGCAGCCGTTGTGCGACGAGGTGATGCCGTATGAGAAGCCGGCCGAGATGGCGTAGTCGGCCTTGCTCAGGTTGTTGTCGAGCAGGAATTTGGGACCGATGTCGCCGCCGGTTTCCTCGTCATAGGTGAACTGCAGCTCGACCGCGCCGTTGATCTTGGCGCCCTGCTTCTCGGCCTCCATCAGCGCCAGCACGGCGTAGGTGTAGGTGGCGAAGTCAGACTTGGACACCGCCACGCCGCGGCCGTACATGACCGGGCCGTGCTCGCTGTCGGCCACTTCGCCGCCGTACGGGTCCTTGGTCCAGCCCAGGCCCGGGGGCACCACGTCGCCGTGGGCGTTCATGGCGATGGTCGGGCCGCCCGTGCCGAACTGCTTGCGCACGATCAGGTTGGTGGCGCTGATCATGCCGGCTGCCTTTACCAGCTCGTCCGGCACCTTGTGCGCCTCCACCGCGAAACCCAGGCCCTCCAGCAGTTCCTTGGCGCGCTTGCCATGGGCGTCGCAGTCGCCTGCGGGGTTGTCCGAGGGAACCTTGACCAGTTCGGCCAGGAAGGCTTCCTGTTCCGGACGATGCTGGTCGATGAATTGCGTCAGCGTGGTTTCAGTGGGGTTCATATTGTCTCGTGCGGTCATGACTTGTTCTCTTAACTACGGAGGGGTTCGGGTGGGTTCCGGGGAATCTGCGCTGGCTTACTGCGGCAGGCGGAAGTGCTCGACGAAATCGCTGAACACGCGCGCGGACAGGGCTGCATCCTCGGCGGTCATGGTTTCGGTGGGATGGTGGCTGATGCCGCCGTTGCCGCAGCGCACGAACAGCATGGCGACGTCGGCGATGGCGGCAATGGCCATGGCGTCGTGGCCGGCGCCCGACGGCAGGTGGCGCACCGGCACGCCCTGGCGGGCAATCGCGGCGGCCCATTGCTCTTGCAGCCACGGGGCGCAGGGAACGCTCTTCGCCTCATGGGTCTTGCGCACCTGCGCGCGCACGTTGCGGCGCGCGCACACGCGTTCGATCTCGGCCAGCACGTCGTTGACGGCGGCCTCGCGCTCGGCGTCAGCGCCCGCGCGGATGTCGATGGAGAACACGGCGCGGCCCGGCACCACGTTGGCAGCGCCGTTGGGCACGTTGAACTGGCCGACCGTGCCGACCAGGCCCGGCTTGCCGCCGCAGCGCTTCTCGATATACAGGCCGATCTCGGCCCCGGCCATGGCGGCGTCGCGGCGCATGTCCATCGGCACCGTGCCGGCGTGGCCGGCCAGGCCTTCGAGCTCGACGATAAAGCGGGTGGCGCCGGAGATGGCGGTCACCACGCCCACCGGCAGGTTTTCATTGAGCAGCACCGGACCTTGTTCGATATGGACTTCGATGAAGGCCGCGACCTTGCTGCGGTCATGCTTGGCGGCGGGCAAGGCAGCGGCGTCGAAACCGGCCTCGCGCATCACCTGGCGCATGGTCTTGCCGCTGTCGTCGACGTTGTCCAGCACGTTGTTGTCGAAGGTGCCGGCGATGGCGCGGCTGCCCAGCAGCGTGGCCTTGAAGCGCACGCCCTCTTCCTCGGCAAAGCCGACCACCTCGATCGCAAACGGGAAGCGCTTGCCCTGGCGGTTCCATTCGGCCACGCACGCGGTCGGCAGGATCACGCCGAGGTTGCCGTCATAGCGGCCGCCGTCGCGCACGGTGTCGAAGTGCGAGCCCGTCAGCAGTGCCGGCGCATCGGGCGAGGTGCCCTCATAGCGGCCGATCACGTTGCCGGCGGCATCGCGCCGCACCGTCATGCCGGCCTGCTGCATCCATTCGGTCAGCTGCGCGGCGGCGCCGTGGTGGGCCTCGGTCAGGTAGGTACGGGTGAGCATGCCGGGCTGCTCGGTGTGGACGGCCAGGGCGTCGGCCCAGGCCATGATGCGCGTGCCAGTCTCTGCGGCGGACGGCGACGGATTTGCTGCCATGCGTTGTCTCCTGCTGGAAGTGCGTGAACGCCGCGGCGGGTGGTCCGGCAAGGCCCGCCGGCGTCTGCCGCAAGGCCTGCCGGCGCGGGCGTGGCGCCCGGGCCGAAGCTCTATTCTGTGCGATTCATGTTAGCACAGTGAATTCAAAAATTGCATACAAAAATGATATGCACTATATTCGCTTCCACGTTCAGACAATTTGCCGCGGACAATCCGGTCCGGACAGGCGATTGCGTGGATTCCGCCTCAACAGGGGGGCTATCCGCGAAGTGGCGCGCTCCCGACCCGGAAGCCCCGCACGGAACGTAAGGCCGGCAGCCACCCGCCAGTAGAGCAGTACGGGGCAGCCGGTGATTCCTGGATCAGATGGGCCAGCCAGCGCCAGCCAATGCACAGGCGCCGGACCGGCCCGGTACGGAGACAACCATGCAGCATGCAGTTCCCTCGCAGCCCCGCCCCAGCGCCCCCCAGCCCCGCTTGCACATCCGCTTCACCCGTTCGCTGTTCGGCCAGGTGCTGATTGCCCTGGTGATTGGCACGGCACTCGGCCTGGCATTCCCTGAATTCGCCGCCAAGCTCAAGCCGCTTGGCGATGCCTTTATCAAGCTGATCAAGATGCTGATCGGCCCGATCGTGTTCTGCGTGGTGGTGGCCGGCATCTGCGGCGCCGGCGAGCTGAAGAAGGTCGGCCGCGTCGGCATCAAGGCGGTGGTGTACTTCGAGATCGTCACCACCATCGCGCTGGCGCTGGGCATCCTGCTGGCCTATGTGTTCCAGCCCGGCGTCGGCATGAATGTCGACCCGCGTTCGCTCGATGCGTCGGCCATCGCCGGGTTTATCGACAACGCGACCAAGGTGAAGGACCAGGGCACGGTCGACTTCCTGCTCAAGCTGATCCCCAACACCGTGTTCGGCGCCTTTGCCAACGGCGACGTGCTGCAGGTGCTGCTGGTGTCGATCCTGTTCGGCTGCGCGCTGTCGCTGGTGGGCGAGCCGGGCCGGCCGCTGGTCAGGCTGATCGACACCTTCTCGCACACGCTGTTCAAGATGATGGGCTTCATCATCAAGCTGGCGCCGCTGGGCGTGCTGGGCGCGGTGGCCTTCACCGTGGGCAAGTACGGCATCGGCTCGCTCAAGCAGCTGGGCTTCCTGGTGTTCCTGTTCTACGGCGCGGTGATCATCTTCGTGCTGGTGGTGCTGGGCACGATCATGCGCGTGTGCGGTTTCTCGGTGATCAAGCTGATCCGCTACCTGCGCGCCGAGCTGCTGGTGGTGCTGGGCACGGCCTCGTCGGACAGCGTGCTGCCGCAGGTGATGAAGAAGCTGGAGTTCATGGGCATCAAGAAGTCGGTGGTGGGCCTGGTGATCCCAACCGGCTACTCGTTCAACCTGGATGCGTTCTCGATCTACCTGACGCTGGCCGCGGTGTTTATCGCCCAGGCAACCAACACGCCGCTGGCGATGGCCGACCTGCTTGGCATCCTGGCGGTGGCGCTGGTCACCTCCAAGGGCGCGCACGGCATCCCCGGCTCGGCCATCGTGATCCTGGCGGCGACGCTGTCGGCGCACCCGGCGATTCCCGCCATCGGGCTGGTGCTGGTGTTGTCGGTGGACTGGTTCATCGGCATTGCCCGCGCGCTCGGCAACCTGATCGGCAACTGCGTGGCGACCGTGGTGGTGGCCGCCTGGGAGAAGGATATCGATCGCGAACGGGCCCATGGCGTGCTCAACGGCACCATTGAAGCGACCGACCTGGATGCTGGCCTGGCCGCGATGGCGGAGGACGGCGTCACCACCGGTTCTCCTGTCCCGGTGCCAGGGCGCTAGAATCACGCATCTCCCCAACCGCGCAGCCTCTGCGCAAGTGCGCTGCCATGCCCGAGCATATCGATCCTGACATGACCGCCGAAGCGATCGCCGAAGACATAGTCGCGGCCATCGTTTCGCACCGCCTGCCGCCCGGCACCAAGCTGCGCGAGGAGGCCCTGGCCAGTGTCTACCGCGTCAGCCGCACGAAGGTGCGCGCGGCGCTGCTGATGCTGTCCAAGGACAAGGTCATCCAGATCGTGCCCGACAAGGGCGCCTTCGTGGCCAAGCCCAGCGCCGAGGAGGCGCGCGAGGTCTTCGCGGTGCGCCGCATCCTGGAAGCGGCGCTGGCGCGCGAGTTCGTTGCCAAGGCGACCCCGGCCGACTACAAGCGCATCGACCGCCACCTGGCGGCCGAACGCAAGGCGCTGGGTGGCAACGATGCGCAGGTGCGCACCCGGCTGCTGGGCGACTTCCATATCGTGCTGGCCGAGGTGGTGGGCAACGGCGTGCTGACCGAGATGATGCGCGAGCTGTCGACGCGCAGCGCGGTCATCACCATGCTCTACCAGTCGCGCCGCGACGCGGCGTGCTCGTCGGACGAGCACCGCGAATTCATCGAAGCCGCCCGGGCCGGCGATGTCGAGCGGGCCGTCACGCTGATGGTGGACCACCTGGGCCACGTGGAAGGTGCGCTGCATTTCGAGGAAACCGCGCCGGTGTCGCGCGGCAAGGACCTGGTGACCGCGCTGCTCGCGTAGGCGTCCGCTTGACGTGAGTCAAAGCGGCTGCTGCCGCCCGCGCGCACACTTGACCCCGCCATGAAGACGCGGGGGCGCACTTCATGAGCACTCCGCCTTTCGGCACCTCATCGTCGGAAGGCTGCCCGCACGCTGCAACGGTGTGCGGGCTTTCTTTTTTCTGAGGACTGGGTTTTGCGCTGCGGAATGGCGCCCTGTCCCGCCCCTTGGCCGCGACGCAGTCCCGCACCCGTTTTTCCCTTTCCCGCCAGCTAGTTGCAGCGCCCGGGCGGCGTTCCCGGCGCCCCCATTGTTGCGTCCGCGGTGGCCGGCATTGCCGGCAATACGCGAAATCGAATCCCGGCTTCGGGTTAGGATGCCGGAGGCCCAAGCCAGAGGCCGGCGCCGTCCCCCGCAGCATCCGGGGCGGACGCACACCAGAACAGAACCATGGAGACCGTCATGCGCCATCGCGCGATACCTGCCGTGCAGCCACGCCGCCGGCGCTAGCCCTCCCCTGCATTTCACAACGCCACGGTCCTGCCTGACGCCGGATCGCGGCCCGCATCGCCTGACCATCGATCGAGAGGACTTCCCATGCCCAGTGCCTTCCGCCCCGACGCCTTTGCCGGCAAGACCGTATTCGTCGCCGGCGCCTCCTCCGGCATCAACCTCGGCATCGCGCACGGCTTCGCGCGCGCCGGGGCGAAGCTGGCGCTGATCAGCCGCACCGCCGAGCGCATCCAGGCCGCCGCCGACACCATCACCGCGGCCGGCGGCACCGCCATCGGCATGGCCGCCGACGTGCGCGACTATGCAGCCGTGGAAGCGGCCTTCGCGCGCGCCCAGGACGAACTGGGCCCGATCGACGTGGTGATCTCCGGCGCCGCGGGCAACTTCCTCGCGCCCGTGGTCGGCATGTCGGCCAATGCCTTCAAGACCGTGGTCGATATCGACCTGCTCGGCACCTTCAACGTGTTCCGCGCCAGCTTCGACCACCTGGCCAAGCCGGGTGCGTCGCTGATCGCGATCACCGCGCCGCAGGCGGTCAACGCCATGATGTTCCAGGCCCATGCCTGCGCCGCCAAGGCCGGCATCAACATGCTGATCAAGTGCCTGGCGATGGAATGGGGCCCGGCCGGGGTGCGCGTGAACGGTATCTCGCCCGGCCCGATCGCCGACACCGAAGGCATGGCGCGGCTGGCGCCCACGCCCGAGGTCGAGGCCCGCTACAAGGCCCGCCTGGCGCTGCGCGACTACGGCACCAAGGACGATATCGCCGATGCCGCGATGTACCTGAGCAGCGACAACGCGCACTACGTCACCGGCACCATCCTCGACTGCGACGGCGGCAGCAAGCTGGGCGACGCCTCGGCCGATGCGCTGAAGAAGCCGCAGTAATCACCGTACCGAATACCGACCACGAGACCAGGAGACCCCCCATGACGGCATCCGTCCTCTATCAAGCCAGCGAAGGCGTGGCCACGCTGACCCTGAACCGCCCGGACGTGCTCAACGCGATGAACGGCGACCTGATGCGCGAGCTGCGCGAGGGCGTTGAGCGCGCCGCCGGCGACGCCGCGGTGCGCGCCGTGCTGATCACCGGCGCGGGCCGCGGCTTCTGCGCCGGCGCCGACCTGGCCGCGCGCGGCAAGGATGGCATCACCGATTCCGGCACGCTGCTGCGCGAGCGCTACCACCCGATCATCATGACGCTGCGCCAGATGCCCAAGCCGGTCGTCACCGCGGTCAACGGCGTGGCCGCCGGTGCCGGCATGAGCCTGGCGCTGGCGGGCGACGTGGTGCTGGCGGCTCGCTCGGCCAGCTTCCTGCAGGCATTCTCCAAGATCGGCCTGGTCCCGGACGCCGGCAGCACCTACTTCGTGCCGCGCTATGCCGGCGAGATGCGCGCCCGCGCGCTGGCCATCCTGGCCGAGAAGATCGATGCCGAGGAAGCCCAGCGCATCGGCCTGGTGTGGAAGGTCCACGCCGACGACGCGCTGCAGGACGAGGCCGGCAAGCTGGCCCGCCACCTGGCCACCATGCCGACCATGGCCTACGGCATGATCAAGGAAGCCCTCAACCAGAGCTTCGACAACGACCTGGCCGCGCAGCTCGAAGTGGAAGCCACGCTGCAGTCGCGCGCCAGCCGCAGCGATGACTGCAAGGAAGGCGTGGCTGCCTTCATGGAGAAGCGCAAGCCGCAGTTCAAGGGCCGTTGAGAACCCACATTCCAAGGAGCCAGCGCATGAGCGCCAGCAGCAATGAACGTATCCTCGTCACGATCGAAGACGGCGTCGCCGACGTCCGCCTGAACCGCCCCGACAAGATGAACGCGCTCGACCAGGCCATGTTCGACGCACTGATCGAGACCGGCGAGCAACTCGCGCGCATGCCCGACCTGCGCGCCGTGGTCCTGTCAGGCGAAGGCCGCGCCTTCTGCGCGGGGCTGGACATGGGCCGCATGGCGGGCATGTTGTCGGACGGTGGCGGCGAATCCCACAACGACAGCATCGGCGCGGGCCGCCTCGGCAAGCGTACCAACGGCATGTCCAATCGCCCGCAGTACGCGTGCATGGTCTGGCGCGAACTGCCGGTGCCGGTCTTCGCCGCGGTCCACGGCGTGGCTTTCGGCGGCGGGCTGCAGGTGGCGCTGGGGGCGGACGTACGCTACGTCGCGCCCGATACCAGGCTGTCGGTCATGGAAATGAAGTGGGGGCTGGTGCCCGACATGGCCGGCATGGTGCTCACGCGCGGCCTGGTGCGCCCCGACGTGCTGCGCGAGCTGATCTACAGCGCGCGCGTGCTGAGCGGCACCGAAGCCTGCGAACTGGGCCTGGGCACCTACCTCGCCGACGACCCGCGCGCCGCGGCGCTGGAAGCCGCGCGCCAGGTGGCACAGAAGAACCCGGATGCGATCCGTGCCGCCAAGCGCCTGATGGCAGTGGTGGAGCGCGGCGACAATGCCGCCATCCTGCAGGCCGAGTCCGATGAGCAGGACCGGCTGGTCGGCTCGCCCAACCAGCGCGAGGCAGTGCTGGCCAATATGCAGAAGCGCGCGCCGCGCTTCGAGCCGGCGGGCTGAAGCAAGCCGCTCAGTGGTGGTGCCGCGCGGCTCGCCGGCGGCGCCACCACAACGCATAGACTGCCACATTGACCACCAGCACCACCAGGCCAAGCCACAGCTGCACCGCGGGCGTGAGCCCGGCCGGATAGATCAGCGGCAACAGGTAGCGCTCGACAAAACCGCCGCTGTAGCCCGCCTGCCCCGCGGCCCGGCGCAGCATGTTTTCCAGCGGCGTCAGCGGGCAGATCCAGCCGGACCATTCGATCAGCACGCCCCACACCGCCGCCGGCAGGTGCAGCCATGCGACACGCGGCCAGCGCAACACCAGCAGGCCGCCCGCCACCACGAACAGGATAAACAGCCCGTGCACGATGACCACCAGGTCGGCCAGCCAGGCTGTGATCGGCATCGCGCTCGGCGGCGGCCTCAGTTGCCGCCCGCCGTGTCCATCCAGTAGCCCGGGCGCGCGAACTGCGCCTTCAGGTGCTCGATGAAGAAACGGATCTTGGCCGGCACCGGGCGCTGCTGCGGGTACACGGCAAGGATGTCGTAGGCCGGCAGCGCGTATTCGTCCAGCACCGTGATCAGCTCGCCGCTCTCCAGCTGCGGCAGGATTTCCCAGGTCGAGCGCCAGCCCAGGCCCAGGCCCTCGCCGGTCCAGCGGTGCAGCAGCTCGCCGTCGTTGCAGTCCAGGTTGCCGTTGACGCGCACGGTCACGGTCTTGCCGTTCTGGCTGAAGTACCAGCCGCGCTGCTGGCCGCCCTGCAGGTTGAACGCCAGGCAGTTGTGCTGGGCCAGGTCGTCCAGCGTCTGCGGCACGCCGTACCTGGCAAAGTACGCCGGCGTGCCGCACACCACGCGCTTGTTCGACGCCAGCTTGATCGCGACAAAGTTCGGGTCGATGGCGCCGCCGATGCGGATGCCGACGTCATAGCCTTCGCGCACCAGGTCGACCACGCGGTCGGTCAGGTTGAATGAGATCTGCACTTCCGGGTTGGCCGAGAGGAACGCCGGCGCGTGCGGTGCCACGTGCTTGCGCCCGAACGCCGCCGGTGCCGAAACGATCAGGTGGCCGGTGGCCTTGTGCTTGCCTTCGGCGATCAGCATCTCGGCGCGGTCCAGGTCGGCCAGCGCCTTCTTGCACTGCTCCATGAACACCGCGCCCTGCTCGGTCACGGCGATGCGGCGCGTGGACCGGTGCAGCAGCTTGACGCCGATGCGGGCTTCCAGCGCGTTGATGCGGCGGCCGATCATCACCGGCGTCACGTTCTGCGTGAGCGCCGCGGCCGCCATGCTGCCGTGCTCCACCACGGCGATAAAGGCTTCGATTTGCTTGAGTTTGTCCATCGGATATTCGTCTCCCGGGCGCCATTGTGCGGCATCCCCGGGGATGTGACATCCCTGCGCGGCTGATGGACAGGATCGCGGCATGCGCATACGGCCGCGTCAGGGTCGCTGCCAGGGGCACGCCGCGTCACCCCGCGCCGGTGCGGAATCAGGCGGCCGGAGCCGCCCGCGCCCTGACCTGCGCGTTCATCTCGGCCGCTTCGCCCAGCACATGGGCCAGCCGCCGCAGCGGCCGGCTGCATTGCACGTGCAGGTACAGGTAGCAGGCCGCGCCGGTCACCACCATCACGCCGTAGAGCCACAGCAGCGCCCCGGCCATGGCCTGCTGGCGCGGCAGTGCGGCCACCACGGCCGCGGCCGGCGCCAGTGCCAGCAGCATTGCCAGGATGCGCGCAGCACCTTCCCACAACCGCAGTTGCAACACCACGCGCCGCTGGCGCGCCTGCAGCTGCGGCGGCGGGATGCGCGCCAGCCGGCGCAGCAGCGCATCCTCGGCCACGCTGTGGCGATCCATCTCGGCGGCCTGCCAGCGCAGCGGATGGCGCAGCCTGGCCAGCACGGTGCCGGCGCGCGTGAGTCCGGCGCCGACATAGCAGGCGGCCGACAGGGCCAGCAGCGCCTCGAAGGTCCGCAGCGACCACGGCGGCACCGGGTGCTTCAGCCACAGCCGCCAGACGGCCAGGGCCGCGCCGCTCAGGATGGTCGCGACCAGCGCCGCGATAAAGCCCACCCACAGCGCGCGCCCGAGGCGGCCGCCCGGTGCCGGAGGGTCGGCGGCCGGCCCGGGCGGCGCGGCGGCAAGCGCTTCAAGCAGTTCGTAGGTAGACGGCAGCCTGGAATACATGGTCGGCCCGGATGGCGAGGAATCCCGCCATTTTGCCGCACTGCGTAGCGGCGGCCCGCCGGCGCCGGCCCGTACCCACCGCTGCGCTGCGTGCCCGTACCGTCACACCACATATCCAATTGCGTACCCCGGCGTACGCCCGCCGACCATCCGATCTGGCTTCCAAGGCGATATTGCGTACCTCAGGTATCGAATCAACTGATCTCCCTTCTGTTTATCCCACCCCACCTGCGGGAATAGGATCGACTCCAACGGAATTCACACCATCACTGGAGACAAGATCATGGCAAAGATGAGAGCAATCGACGCGGCAATCGCCGTGCTGGAGAAGGAAGGCGTGACCACGGCATTCGGCGTGCCGGGCGCGGCGATCAACCCGTTCTACTCGGCAATGCGCAAGTCGGGCAACATCAACCACGTGCTGGCCCGCCACGTCGAGGGCGCCTCGCACATGGCCGAAGGCTACACCCGCGCCGAGCCCGGCAACATCGGCGTCTGCGTCGGCACCTCGGGCCCCGCCGGCACCGACATGATCACCGGCCTGTACTCGGCCTGGGCCGATTCGATCCCCATCCTCTGCATTACCGGCCAGGCCCCGCGCGCCCGCCTGTACAAGGAAGACTTCCAGGCCGTCGATATCGAATCGATCGCCAAGCCCGTGACCAAGTGGGCCGTGACCGTGCGCGAGCCGGCCCTGGTGCCGCAAGTGTTCCAGCAAGCCTTCCACATCATGCGTTCGGGCCGCCCGGGTCCGGTGCTGATCGACCTGCCGTTCGACGTGCAGGTGGCCGAGATCGAATTCGATGTCGACACCTACCAGCCGCTGCAGCCGTACAAGCCGGCTGCCTCGCGCGCGCAGATCGAGAAGGCCATCTCGATGCTGAACGCGGCCGAGCGCCCGCTGATCGTGTGCGGCGGCGGCGTGATCAACGCTGACGCGGCGGAGCTGCTGGTCGAGTTCGCCGAACTGGTCAACGTGCCGGTGGTGCCGACCCTGATGGGCTGGGGCGTGCTCGCCGACGACCACCCGCTGCAAGCCGGCATGGTCGGCCTGCAGACCTCGCACCGCTATGGCAACGCCACGCTGCTGGCTTCGGACTTCGTGATGGGCATCGGCAACCGCTGGGCCAACCGCCACACCGGCAGCGTCGATGTCTACACCAAGGGCCGCAAGTTCGTGCACGTCGATATCGAGCCTACCCAGATCGGCCGCGTGTTCGGCCCGGACCTGGGCATCGTGTCGGACGCCAAGGCCGCGCTGGAACTGTTCGTTGAAGTTGCCCGCGAAATGAAGATGGCCGGCCGCCTGCCGTGCCGCAAGTCGTGGGTGGCCGACGTGCAGAAGCGCCGCCGCACCATGCAGCGCAAGAGCGACTTCGACAACGTGCCGGTCAAGCCGCAGCGCGTGTACCGCGAGATGAACCAGTACTTCCCGCGCGACGTGCGCTACGTCAGCACCATCGGCCTGTCGCAGATCGCCGCGGCGCAGTTCCTGTCGGTCAATGAGCCGCGCCACTGGATCAACTGCGGCCAGGCCGGCCCGCTGGGCTGGACCATCCCGGCCGCGATCGGCGTGAAGACCGCCTCGCCGGATTCGGATGTGGTGGCGATCTCGGGCGATTACGACTTCCAGTTCATGATCGAAGAGCTGGCCGTGGCCGCGCAGTTCAAGGTGCCGTATATCCACGTGGTGGTGAACAACTCCTACCTCGGCCTGATCCGCCAGGCGCAGCGCAACTTCGAGATGGACTACTGCGTGCAGCTGGCCTTCGACAACGTCAACTCGCCTGAACTGAACGGCTACGGCGTGGACCACGTCAAGGTGGTCGAAGGCCTGGGCTGCAAGGCGATCCGCGTGTTCAAGCCGGAAGACATCGCCCCGGCCTTTGCCGAAGCGCGCGACCTGATGGCCGAGTTCTCGGTGCCGGTGGTGGTCGAGGTGATCCTGGAGCGCGTGACCAATATCGCGATGGGCACCGAGATCGACAACGTCAACGAGTTCGAGCCGATCGAAGACCTCGAGGACATCGAGGAAGCGATCCTGAAGGAAGAAGTGGAAACGGCGTAAGCAGCACCATTCCAACATGGAAGCGCGGGCTACGGCCCGCGCAAATCCAGCGCCCCTGCATCACCGGTTCTGCACCGGCAGAACGACAACACAACTAAACCGGAGAGACTCATGACTAAACTTGCGGCCAACCTCACCATGCTGTTCAACGAAGTGGGTTTTCTCGACCGCTTCGAAGCCGCCGCGCGCGCGGGCTTCCGCGGCGTGGAATTCCTCTTCCCCTATGCCTTCCACGCGGACCAGATCGCTGATCGCCTGAACCGCTTCCAGCTGGACCTGGTGCTGCACAACCTGCCCGCCGGCAAGTGGGAAGCGGGCGAGCGCGGCATTGCCTGCCACCCGGACCGCGTCGGCGAGTTCCAGGACGGCGTGGGCGAGGCCATCAAGTACGCCAAGGTGCTGGGCGTGCGCCAGCTGAACTGCCTGGTCGGCATCCAGCCGCAGAACGTCAAGCGCGAGCAGGCCCAGGAAACGCTGGTGGAAAACCTGCGCTTCGCCGCCAGCGCGCTGGCCGCCGAGCATATCGACCTGCTGGTCGAGCCGATCAACACCTTCGACATCCCCGGCTTCTTCCTGTCGCGCACGCAGCAGGCGGTGGACCTGATCAACCAGGTCAATGCGCCCAACCTGTACGTGCAGTACGACATCTACCACATGCAGCGGATGGAAGGCGAGATCGCCAACACCATCAAGGCCAACCTGCCGAAGATCAAGCACGTGCAGCTGGCCGACAACCCCGGCCGCAACGAACCCGGCACCGGCGAACTGAACTACCAGTACCTGTTCAAGTTCCTGGACGAGATCGGCTACACCGGCTGGATCGGCTGCGAATACAAGCCAAAGACCACCACCGAAGCCGGCCTGGGCTGGCGCGCCGAGCACGGCGTGCAGTAACAGCCTGTCAGTCTTCCAATCCCGCTTGTTTGCTCCCCTCTCCCGCTTGCGGGAGAGGGGCGGGGGTGAGGGCCGGCGCTTGCCGGAGCCATGGAGCTTTCAAGAAACCGAAGGCTCCGCTCGATGTGGCTCCTGGCCAAACCACCCCTCACCCCGACCCTCTCCCCATGAGGGGAGAGGGAGAACACCTTACTTAGGCCAGTTCGAGCGGCTTTGGCGCACCCAAAACCGCTGGCTTCGATTCAGTTCTTAATCAAGGAGACACCACAATGGCAACCAATCGCAACGTCGGCTTCATCGGCCTGGGCATCATGGGCGCACCGATGGCGGGCCACCTGCGCGCCGCCGGCCACACGCTGTTCGTGCATGACGTCAACCCGGCCCCGCAAGCGCTGGTCGATGCAGGCGTGACCGTCTGCACCAGCGCCGAGGAAGTCGCCAAGCGTGCCGACATCATCGTCATCATGGTGCCGGACACCCCGCACGTGGAAGCCGTGCTGTTCAGCGAAAAGGGCGTTGCCGCCGCGTTCAAGGCCGCCGGCAAGGAAGCCAGCCACAGCAAGATCGTGGTCGACATGAGCTCGATCTCGCCGATCGCCACCAAGGACTTCGCCGCGCGCATCAACAAGCTGGGCGCCTCGTACCTGGACGCGCCGGTGTCGGGCGGTGAAGTGGGCGCCAAGGCTGCTTCGCTGACGATCATGGTCGGCGGCCCGCAGGAAGCCTATGACCAGGTCAAGCCGCTGTTCGACCTGATGGGCAAGAACGTCACGCTGGTCGGTGGCAATGGTGACGGCCAGACCACCAAGGTGGCCAACCAGATCATCGTCGCGCTGAACATCCAGGCCGTGTCCGAAGCCCTGCTGTTCGCCTCCAAGGCCGGCGCTGATCCGGCCAAGGTGCGCCAGGCGCTGATGGGCGGCTTTGCGGCCTCGCGCATCCTGGAAGTGCACGGCGAGCGCATGGTCAAGCGCACCTTCGACCCGGGCTTCCGCATCGAGCTGCACCAGAAGGACCTGAACCTGGCGCTGCAGGGTGCCAAGGCCCTGGGCGTGGCACTGCCCAACACCGCCACCGCGCAGGAGCTGTTCAATACCTGCGCCGCCAACGGCCTGGGCAAGCAGGACCATTCGGCCCTGTGCCGCGCGATCGAGATCATGTCTAACCACCAGATCGCCAAGTAAGCAGCAAACACGTCGTCCCCGCCCTGCGGGGACGACTAGCTTTCCCCGTCAGCACCAGGACTTTTCATGCTCGCCACCGAACCTCAAGCCGCCCTGCTCTCGCCCCAGCGCGCCGCAGCGCATCCCGGACAGTCCGACGCGCGCGCGTTGCTGCGCGACCTGTTCGACACCGCGGTCGCTTCCGTCAGCGCCAGCCACTGCCTGCCGCCGCACCTGCCCACGCCACCCAAGGGCCGCACGGTAGTGATCGGCGCCGGCAAGGCCGCTGCCGCGATGGCGCAGGCGGTCGAGGCGAACTGGCAAGGCGAGCTGTCGGGCCTGGTGGTGACGCGCTACGGCCATGGCGCCGATTGCCAGCGCATTGAAGTGGTCGAAGCCGCTCACCCCGTTCCCGATGAAGCCGGTGCGCGCGCCGCGCAGCGCATGGTGGAACTGGTTCAAGGCCTCACCGCCGACGACCTGGTGCTGTGCCTGATTTCCGGCGGCGGCTCCGCGCTGCTGGCCGCGCCTGCGCCGGGCCTGACGCTGGCCGACAAGCAGGCCGTGAACAAGGCGCTGCTCAAAAGCGGCGCGAGCATCGGCGAAATGAACTGCGTGCGCAAGCACCTGTCCGCGCTCAAGGGCGGACGCCTGGCGCTGCACTGCGCACCGGCCCGTGTCGAGACGCTGCTGATTTCCGATATCCCCGGCGATGACCCGACCCTGATCGCAAGCGGCCCGACGCTGCCCGACGCGACCACCTGCGCCGACGCGCTGGCCGTCATCGCCAAGTACGGCATTGAAGTCCCCGCCAACGTGCGCGCCTACTTGGAAAGCGGCGCAGGCGAAACGCCCAAGCCCGGCGATGCCCGCTTCGAAGGCCACCGCAACGTGACGCTGGCCACCGCGCAGCAATCGCTGGAGGCCGCGGCCGCGCGCGCGCGTGAACTGGGCTACGAGGCCCACATCCTGTCCGACTGCATCGAGGGCGAAGCCCGCGAAGTGGCCGAAGTGCATGCCGCCATCGCGCGCCAGGTCGCGCAGCGCGGCCAGCCCTTCAGCAAGCCCTGCGTGATCCTGTCCGGCGGCGAGACCACCGTGACCGTGCGCGGCAAGGGCCGCGGCGGGCGCAATGCCGAGTTCCTGCTGGCCCTGGCGGTGGCGCTCGACGGCCTGGCCGGCGTGCACGCGATTGCCGGCGACACCGACGGCATCGACGGTTCCGAGGACAACGCCGGCGCGCTGCTGTCGCCAGACACCCTGACCCGCGCCACCGCGCGCGGGCTGTCGGCGCGCGCGCACCTGGACAACAACGACGGCTACGGCTTCTTTGCCGGCGTGGACGACCTGATCGTCACCGCCCCGACCCGCACCAACGTGAATGACTTCCGCGCCATCCTGATCGTGTAGGCCTGCAGTCGTCAGCGCAGCACCGCCGTACCGAAGCAGTCGTTCACCTG
>NZ_JFJW01000016.1:2653-8878 GCF_000611125.1 Cupriavidus sp. SK-4 | reverse complement strand
GGCGCCCCGTCCGAGAATGGAAGAGGAGACATCATGAGACGCCAGCGCAAAGCGAAGATCGTTGCCACGCTTGGACCCGCAAGCACCGACATCGCGGTGATCCGCGAACTGTTCGAGGCGGGCGCCGACGTGTTCCGGCTGAACTTCAGCCACGGCACGCACGAAGACCACCGCGCGCGCTACGACGCCGTGCGCAAGATCGAGGCAGAGACCGGCCGCCCGATCGCGATCCTGGCCGACCTGCAGGGCCCCAAGCTGCGCATCGGCACCTTCGCCGCCGGCAAGGTCGCGGTGCGCGCGGGCGATGTGTTCGTGCTCGACAGCGATCCCACCCCGGGCGACGGCACCCGCGTCTACCTGCCGCACCCCGAACTGTTCGCCGCCGCGCAGCCGGGCCAGTCGCTGCTGATCGACGACGGCAAGGTACGCTTGTCGATCGAAGCCGTGACCACCGGCACCATCACCACGCGCGTGGTCAACAACGGCACGCTGTCCGACCGCAAGGGCGTGAACGTGCCCGACGCCGTGATCCCCATTCCCGCGCTGACTGAAAAGGACCGCAAGGACCTGGACTTCGCGCTGGCGCTGGGCGCTGACTGGATCGGCCTGTCGTTCGTGCAGCGCCCGTCCGACATCGTCGAAGCGCGCGAGATCGTCGGCACCCGTGCCGGCATCCTGTCCAAGATCGAGAAGCCGGCCGCGCTGCAGCAGCTCGAAGAGATCGTGCGCGTGTCCGATTCCGTGATGGTGGCGCGCGGCGACCTCGGCGTGGAGTTGCCGCCCGAGCGCGTCCCCGGCGTGCAGAAGCGCATCCTGCGCGTGTGCCGCCAGCTGGGCAAGCCGGTGGTGATCGCCACGCAGATGCTGGAATCGATGATCGACTCGCCGGTGCCGACCCGCGCCGAAGCGTCGGACGTGGCCAGCGCCATCTATGAAGGCGCCGACGCGGTGATGCTCTCGGCCGAGTCGGCCAACGGCCGCTACCCGGTGCCGGCGGTGTCGATGATGAACCGCATCGTCACCGAGGTGGAACGCGACCCGCTGTACCGCAACCTGCTCGATGCCCAGCATGAGACCCCGCTGAACACGCGCCAGGATGCAATCTGCGCGGCGCTGCGCGAAGTCACGCAGATCATCGGCGCCGCCGCGACCGTGACCTACACGTCCTCGGGCGCCACCGCGCTGCGCGCCGCGCGCGAGCGGCCGTGCGCGCCGATCGTCAGCATCACGCCGAACCTGGAAATCGCGCGCCGCCTGGCCATTGCCTGGGGCGTCCACTCCACCGTGAGCCCGGATGTGCAGAGCGTGGATGAAATGGTCGAAGCCGCCACACGCGCGGCGGTGGCCGAAGGTTATGCCGTGCCGGGCGACCAGATCACCATTGCCGCGGGGATGCCGTTCGGGCAAGGCGGGACCACCAACCTGCTGCGCGTGGCTGAAGTTGGCGCCAGCGCGGTGACAACCGCACCGGCTGCGCGTGAGGCTGCCTTGGCCTGACCGCGCTGCTTGCGTTCCCGTCCCGGAACGTTCAGGTCATGACGGAACCGGGTGCAAACCCGGTTTCTTTGTTTTGCCGCACACCGCCTGCGTTGCCCGTCTCCAGGGCGAGTGGGTGGTGTTTTTTTATTTGGCTTGGTGTCGAAGACAGCACCTGACCCCGGATTGCTATACTGCTTGCCATCCTCCCACCCTGCAATTCCCCCTCCCCCCGGAGCCCCCCATGCGCCTAGATGACGAAGCCGAAAGCCAGCACGTTGAAGACCGCCGCGGCGGATTCGGCGGTGTCGGCGGCAAGACCATCGGCATCGGCACGGTCATCGTCGCGCTGGCGGCGTCGTATTTCTTCGGCATCGACCCGATGCTGATCATGCAGGGCGCCTCGGTGCTGCAAGGCTCCGGCCCGCAGCAGCAACAGGTGAACCGCCCGCCGGCGACGGATCAGATGACGGTGTTCACGCGCAAGGTGCTGGGCAATACCGAGCGCACCTGGCAACACATCTTTGAAACCCAGCTGAACCGCCGCTATGCGCCCCCCACGCTGGTGCTGTTCTCGGGCGCCACGCCCACGGCGTGCGGCACCGGCCAGTCGGCGATGGGCCCGTTCTACTGCCCCGGCGACCAGAAGGTCTATATCGACCTGGCCTTCTATGACGAGTTGCGCCAGCGCTTCGGCGCCAGCGGCGACTTTGCCCAGGCCTATGTGATCGCGCACGAGATCGGCCACCATGTGCAGAACCTGCTGGGCGTATCGGACAAGGTCGACAGCGCGCGCCGCCGCATGGGCGAGGCGCAGGCCAACCAGCTGTCGGTGCGCATGGAACTGCAGGCCGACTGCCTGGCGGGTGTCTGGGCCGCCACCGCGCAGCGCGCGAACCAGCAGCTGCTGGAGCCCGGCGATGTCGAAGAAGGCCTGAAGGCCGCCGCCGCGATCGGCGACGACCGGCTGCAGCGCCAGTCGCAGGGCTATGTCGTGCCGGAGGCCTTTACCCACGGCTCCAGTGAGCAGCGTGTGCGCTGGCTGCGCCGCGGCATCGAGTCCGGCGATATCCGCAAGTGCGATACCTTCGCCTCGCGCGACCTGTAAGCGCGGGCTCCACCCCCGACGTCCGAGGGGTGCCGGAAATGTGACGTTTGCGTTGTCCGGACCCTGTTCCCTGTCTATAATCGCCGGCAAGGCCGCATGACGACGGCCAGTCGCCGGCGTCGATCCTCACCGATCCTTCCTACCGCAGCGCCGGGTTCTCCCCGAAGGACCCCTGCACGCGCCGCGGTACACGCCGGCCCCGGTCGACGGGCCAAGCGCCCCCTGACCGACAGGCGACCCGACACGCGGCCCCGCCGGCATCACCGGCCCAGCTTGCCGCGGCTCGCAGCCCCTTGCCGCTGATTCTTGCGGCGTCTCCACACCCAAGCCGTTCCGTTCCAACCGCACCGGAGCCACGGCCGATCTTCACTTGCCGTGCGCCCGTGCCAGCCCTGACCTGACATGGCGTCGTTTTTCCTGAAGCGCCCGGCGTTTGCCTGGGTGCTGGCCATCCTGACTGTGGTAGCGGGCCTGGTGGCCCTGAACCGCATCCCCATCGCCCAGTACCCGGCGGTGGCGCCGCCCACGGTGATCATCTATGCCGATTACCCGGGTGCGTCCGCGCGCACGGTGGAGGACCGCGTTACCGCGGTGCTGGAGCAGCAGATGCACGGCATCCACGGCCTGCTCTACCTGGATTCCAGCAGCGAGGGCGGCACCGCCACAGTGACGCTGGGCTTCCGCCAGGGCACCGACCCGCAGCTGGCGCAGGTCAACGTGCGCAACCGCGTGGCGCAGGCCGAGCCCTTGCTGCCCGAGGCGGTGCGCCGCGGCGGCGTCTATGTCGACCAGGCCAGCAGCAGCGCCTTCATGTACGTGTCGCTGGTGTCCGACAGCGGGCAGCTGGACGAGACCGCGCTGGGCGACTTTGCCGCCGGCTCGGTGCTGCCGCTGCTGCGCCGCCTGCCCGGCATCGGCAAGGCCGAACCATACGGCGCCGAGTACGCGCTGCGGATCTGGTTCGATCCCGACAAGCTGCACGCCTTCAACCTGACCACGGCCGAGGTCGAGGCCGCCATCCGCGCGCGCAACGGCAACGTGACGCCGGGCCAGCTGGGCGCCGCGCCGGCAGTGCCGGGCCAGCCGTTCCAGGCGATCGTGCGCCCACCCGCGCCGATGAGCGATGCGCAAGCGTTCGGGCGCATCGTGGTGCGCGCGGCCACCGACGGCTCCGCCGTGCTGCTGCGCGACGTGGCGCGGGTGGAGCTGGCCGCCAGCGACTATCGCTACGGCTCCACGCTGAACACGCGCAACGCCGCGTCGATCGGGCTGAAGCTGGCCGACGGCGCCAACGTGCTGCAGACCTCGCGCACAGTGCGCGCGGCGCTCGATGCCGCCAGCAAGGGCTTCCCCGGCGACGTGCGCTATGAGATCTCTTACGACGGTGCCACCTTCGTGCAGGCGTCGATCTCGCGCGTGGTGCTGACGCTGGTCGAGGCCACGGTGCTGGTGTTCCTGATCCTGTACCTGTTCCTGGGCAACCTGCGCGCCACGCTGATCCCGTGCATCGTGGTGCCGGTATCGCTGCTGGGCACGGTTGCCTGCCTGTACGCGCTGGGGCTGTCGCTGAACGTGATTACGCTGTTCGGCGTGGTGCTGGCGATCGGCATCCTGGTGGACGACGCCATCGTGGTGGTCGAGAACGTCGAGCGCATCATGCGCACCGACGGCGTGGGCGCGATGCAGGCCGCGGCGCGCTCGATGCGCGAGGTCTCGGGCGCGCTGGTGGCGGTGACGCTGGTGCTGTGCGCGGTGTTCGTGCCGATGGCGTTCTTCGGCAGCGCGGTGGGCGTGATCTACCGGCACTTCGCGGTGACGCTGGCGGTATCGATCGCGTTCTCGCTGTTCTTTGCGCTGACGCTGGCGCCGGCCATGTGCGCCAGCCTGCTGCGCCACAGCGCGGCGCCGGCGCGCGGGCCGCTGGCCTGGTTCGATGCCCGCTTTGCCGCCTTCACCGGGCGCTATGCCGGCTGGGTGCAGGCGCTGCAGCGCAGGCGGCTGCGCTGGCTGGCGGTCTACCTGGCGTTGACGCTGGCATGCGGCTACGCCTTGTGGAAGATGCCCAGCGGCTTCCTGCCGGAAGAGGATACCGGCGAGATCGTGGTCGATGTCGAGCTGCCCGCTGGCAGCACGCAGGCCGACACGCGCCGGCTGGTGGCCGGGCTGGAACAGTGGATGCGCGACGAGCACTACCCGGTGCATTCGAGCTTTGCCGTGCTGGGCTGGTCCAGCGGCGGCAGCGGCGAGCAGCGCGCCAGCCTGTTTATCGGCCTGACCGACTGGAAAGCGCGCGGACGCAAGCGCACGGCACAGGCCGTGCTGGAGCGGCTGTCGGCCGGCCTGGAAACCTGGCCGGGCCGCGGCGCGGCGCAGCTGTTTGCGTACAACAGCTCGGCGCTGCCCGAACTTGGCAGCATCGGCGGCCTGGACATGCGCCTGGTCGCGCGCCAGCCGGTGGGGCGGGAGGCGCTCTTCGCCGCGCGCGACAAGCTGCTCGAACGCGCCAGACAGGATCCGGTGCTGGGCGAGGTGCGTGCCACCACCGGCCAGCCGGTGCCCGCACTGGACCTGAAGATCGACTACCGCAAGGCCGAGGCCTTCGGCGTCGATGCCGATACCGTGCACCACACGCTGTCGGCCACGCTGGGCTCGCGCTATATCGACGAAGTGGCGCGCGAAGGCCGCGTGCGGCGCGTGATCCTGCAGGCCGACGCGCCCTTCCGCATGCAGCCGGACCAGCTCGCGCGTGTGCACGTGCGCAATGCACAGGGCGCGATGGTGTCGCTGGCCGCGTTCGCCTCGCTGGAATGGGGACGCGGCGAGGTCACGCTGGAGCGCTTCGACGGCTTCAGCTCGGTGCGCATCAATGCCGAGGTGGCGCCGGGCCACACCACCGGCGCGGCCATGACGCGGCTGGCCGAACTGGTGCGCGAGCTGGGGCCGGAGTACGACGTGCGCTGGACCGGGCGCGCCTTCGAGCAGGAGCAGACCGGCACGCAGGCGCCGTGGCTGTTCGCGCTGTCGCTGCTGTTTATCTTCCTGTGCCTGGTGGCGCTGTATGAAAGCTGGACCCTGCCGCTGGCGGTGATCGCGATCGTGCCGACCGGCCTGATGGGCGCGGCCGCGGCGATCTGGCTGCGCGGCATGCCCAACGACGTCTACTTCAAGGTGGGCGTGGTGGTGATCATGGGGCTGGCGGCCAAGAACGCGATCCTGATCGTCGAATATGCCGAGCAGTTGCGGCGCAGCGGTGCGGGCAGCATGGGAGCGGCGGAGGCCGCCACGCGCGCGGCGCGCCAGCGGCTGCGGCCGGTGGTGATGACCTCGCTGGCCTTTGTGCTGGGCGTGGTGCCGCTGGCAATCAGCACCGGGCCGGGCGCGGGTGCGCAGCAGGCGGTCGGCACCGGCGTGCTGGGCGGCATGCTGGGTGCGACGGTGCTGGGTACGCTAGCGGTGCCGTTGCTCTATGCCGCGATCGCGCGCAGGTTGCCGCGCGCGCAGCCGGAACCCGGACACGACGCGACCGCCACGCAGCCGCCTTCGGCATGAGGGGCATGCCTGCGCGCTGACGTGGTCAAGAGCCGACGGAAGAGAAAAGCGCCTGCCTGGCGAAGAGAGAAGGAGGAGGAGGTCAGCCGGGC
>NZ_JFJW01000016.1:0-2633 GCF_000611125.1 Cupriavidus sp. SK-4 | reverse complement strand
GGCCACCGCAGTGGCCGCACGAGGTCTTTGGGAAGACCTGCGAGGATCAGACGCGATAGCCGTACAGCGAACCGTCACCCGAGCGGGAATTGTCGAGCGCACGATCGGCAATGTCACCCGTGAAGGTGTGCGCACCTTCGCTGAAGGTATCGAACTTGTCCTTCTTCGAGATCTCGCCGCTGAAGCTATGCGAGCCTTCGGTGAAGCTGTCGAACTTGCCGTCGCGGCGCGAGCCTTCCGAGTACGGGTCGAAGCGGCCGGTGCGGGCTCCGTCCGTGTACGTATCGAACTTGCCTTGCTTGGCGCCGTCCGTATACACATCGTACTTGCCGGCCTTCAGCGCATCGGCGTACACATCAAACTTGCCAACCTTGCTGGCAGCGGGGGCAGCCAACGCCACAGCGGACGCGGCGACCGCCGCGAACACGAGCGCGCCGCCAAGGATACGTCTGGCGATCATTTGGGACTCCTTCAACTGATTTCGTCGTTCTTTCTTGTATGGACCGGGATGAGACTCCGGCCGCTCTGCAATCTATGTTGCGATGCGAGCACGGACTGAAGATTAGTCACAGTCCGCGCAAGCAGAAATACCGCTGCGACGAATGGTGCGTTGCGAGTCGTGAAACGTCTGGCTTGCCGATGAATGGTGTCGATAGATCGCCGGGCACACGCGGCGCAGGACGCGCCTGCGTGGCCCCGGCAGCACGCCTCAGGCGGCTGGGATTTGGCTCAGGATGCGGCTCAAAGCGTGTACTGGCCGCTGGCTTCCGGCTGGAACGCGATCCCGGCGACACTCACCTGCTGCTCGCGGCCGTCGGGCAGCCGGTAGCTGACGGTCTGGCCGGCGCGCGCGCCCAGCAGCGCCTGGCCCACCGGCGACAGCACCGACAGCCGGCCGGCATCAAAGTCGGCCGCGTCGGGGTACACCAGCGTCCAGTTGCGCGGGGCCTGCTCGCCCGGCAGGTTGCAGACCAGGCGCGTGTTCATGGTGACCACGTCGGTCGGGATCTCTTCGGGCGCGACGATGGTGGCGCGCGCCAGCAGGTTGTCGAGCATGTCCTCAAGCTGCGCCGAGCCGGCGCGGCTGGCGATGCGCTCCAGGCGGGTCACGTCGAGTTCGGTCAGGTACAGCGTGGCGGTATTCGTTTTGGTGGCCGTCATGGCGGGTCCTCCGGCAGTCAGGTGGTTGGCGCGGCCCGGCCAGCATGGCAGGCGGCGGCGGACAGGTCTTGCGCGTTGGCATACCGCGCAGCAGCGCGGACATCAACGGATCGGCGAAAGCCTTGCGGCAATTGCCGGCAACAACGGAAACGCTGGCTCGGGCCCGGTTCGGCCCGGGCCCCGCTTGTGGGAGACGAATCAGGCTGGGAACCGGGCGGAATCAGGCGGTGCGCTGATCCGGCGGGGAGAGACCGCGCGCGTGGCGCGCTGGGGCAGGATGTTGGCCGTGGCGATCGCGCACGCGTGCGCGCGGCCGGTCCGCATCAGGCGGACAGGCGCATCGGGCATCGGCGTCAGGCGATCAGTCATGGTCGTGCAGAAGGTTTGATAAGGGGCGGCGGATGGTTCCCTGAACAGGCGAGCCGCGTAAGTCGTTGCTCACTACCTCGCTCACTGGCTGCGCTGCCGCCGGGCCCGTGCACCGCAGTGGTGCGATCACGGGAACAGTCATCGTAGCACAGCGACGCGCGTGCGCGCGTCACCCGTTGGCAGCAGGCCCGGCCTCGTGCGCGCCCGCATGGCATTCGCAGGCCGCGCCGGCGGCGGCCTGCTGCAGGTTCTGCAGGATGCCGCATTCACTGGCGGGCTGGTGGTGGTGGCAGGTCTCGCGCAGCGCGCGCAACTGCCCTTCCAGCGCCTCCAGCGCCACCCGCTGCGCATGGATCTGCGCAATCTGGCGGTCCAGCAGCGTATTGATGTCGTCGCAGTCCTGCGACGGATTGCGCTCGAACTCGCGCAGCCGCCGCACATCCGACAGGCCCATGCCGAGCGAGCGGCAGTGCCGCACGAAATTCAGCTGGACCAGGTGGCCATCGTCATAGCGGCGATAGCCGTTGGCCTCGCGCCGCGGCGCGTCGAGCAGGCCTTCGCGTTCGTAATAGCGGATGGTCTCGACATCGCAGCCGCTGGTACGGGAGAGTTCGCCGATGCGCATGGTGCCTGGTCCTCGCCTTGTACCCTGTAACTACTACAGGGTTAGCGATAGTGTAGGCCAGTCCGGCAGGTCTTGCCGGAGCGCCTGATGCAGCACTCATTGTGTGGGTGATGCCGGCGTGCGACGGGCCCTGCGGGCGGCGCCTGCGCCATGCCGCTTCCTGTAGAATTCCCCCCACATCTACCGATAAGCCGTCCCCCTTCGTGCGCTCCCTCCGGCTACTCCTGCTGGTCATGATGCTGGCTTTCCTGCCCCTGCCGGGCTGGGCGGCAGCGTTCGCGCACGCCGTGGTGGCCACCGGCGAAGCGTCGGCCGCGCCAGCGGCCGGCATCGGCAACGACGACGCTGCCGGTGTTGCCGCAGCGGGCGAGCCGTCGCCCGCCTCCGAAGCCGCCGAGCCGCAGTGGCAACCCGGCGCCGACCTTGCCGAGCAACTGCTGCCGGCATCTCCGTTGCGCCTGGCCGCCTGGGGCGGCCG
>NZ_JFJW01000015.1:199-29774 GCF_000611125.1 Cupriavidus sp. SK-4 | reverse complement strand
GAGACGGTCCTACTTCCGTATAAGGGGATGCGCTGAAGGAGTTCGGCATCCGCGCCATCGTCGCGCCGGGCTTCGGTGCCATCTTCCACAACAACTGTGTGCGCAATGGCCTGCTGCCGGTGGTGCTGCCGATGGCAACGGTGCAGGCGCTCGCCGACGATTGCGCCGCGGCACCGGCCACGCGGCAGGTGACGGTCGACCTCCAGCAGCTGGAAGTGGTGTCGCCAGCGGGCGCGCGGTACGGCTTCACGCTCGGCAGCGAGCAGCGGCAGATGCTGCTGGAAGGGCTGGACCCGATCGCGCTGACGCTGAAGCTGGCGTCCCGCATCGACGCGTTCCAGGCGGCGGACCGGGAGCGCCGGCCCTGGATTCATTTCGATGATTAGGGCGCGGCGATTATCAGGCGGGATTACCTGACGCTTTCTCCTGCCTGAGTCCTGCCTTGTTTAAAAGGCGGGGCGGTTTTTACTTCTGATTATTCCAGGGGGGTGATTCCGGGCTTGCGCCGGCGGCGCCAAGTCGTGCTCACAGCGGTGAGCGGCTTTGTCACGCCTGTTGTCAACGGAAATCCGGCAGAAATCGCCCGGCAGATATTTGATGCAGTGGATTTTGAAGGCAGTTCGGGGAGGCCGGCACCTGGCAGTGGCATTTGCCAGCGCCGGGATTTTGCAGTCCAGCAGCAAACTTACAGACGGAGACTGAAGAATGAAAAAGCAGCTTGCAGGTTTTGCATTGATCGGCGGATTCGCGCAAATGGCTTGCGCACAGGGCAGCATGACCCTCTATGGCGTCGTCGATGAAGGCCTGACATACAACAACAATGCCGGCGGCCATCACCAGTTCGGCCTGGTCAGCGGCGTGATCCAGGCCAGCCGCTTCGGCCTGCGCGGCAGCGAGGACCTGGGCAGTGGCATGAAGGCGCTGTTCGTGCTGGAAAACGGCTTCGACGCCAGCAGCGGCAAGCTCGGGCAGGGTGGCCTGATCGTCGGGCGCCAGGCCTATGTCGGGCTGTCCGGCAACCATGGCACAGTGACCATGGGCCGCCAGTACGACTCGGTGGTGGACTTTGTCGGCCCGCTCAACGTCGGCGCGCAATGGGGCGGTTTCTACAACGCCCACCCCGGCGATATCGACAACCTGAACAACTCCGCCAGGGTCAACAACGCCATCAAGTTCCGCAGCCAGAACTACGGCGGCCTGAGTTTTGGCGGGGTCTACAGCCTGGGCGGCGTGGCGGGCAGCCCGGCGCGCAACCAGATCTGGTCGCTGGGCGCGGGCTATGGCAGCGGGCCGTTGCTGCTCGGCATCGGCTACCTGAACGTCAGGAATCCCAATACCTCGTTCTATGGCACTGGCGTCACGGCCAATACCACCGGCTCGGCACCGTTGAACACGCTGACCAACATCGGCTCGCCGGTGCAGTCGGGCTACGCCTCGGCACGCTCGCAGGAAGTCTTTGCCGCGGGCGCGGCGTACAGCTTCGGTGCGGCCACGGTCGGGACCACGTACTCCAACACGCGCTTCAAGGACCTTGGAGACCTGTCGTCCGGCCCGAATCCGTTCGCTATCGCGGCACTGCAACCTTCAACAATGTGGAAGCCAGCTTCAAGTACCAGGTGACGCCGGCATTGCTGATGGGCGTGGCCGCGGACTATGCCAGGGGCAGCGGCATCAACGACGCCAGCTACCGGCAGTTCGTGCTGGGGGCGGACTACAACCTGTCCAGGCGCACCGATGTCTACGCGATGGCGATCTACCAGAAGGCCTCGGGGATCGATTCCACCGGCAAGCGCGCGGTGGCCGCGATCAACGGCATGCGTCCGTCGGCCGACGACAGCCAGGCGGTGTTGCGCGTGGGCCTGCGCCACAAGTTCTGACGCAGGCGGTGCGGGCCGCGGGGCACGCCCCGCGGCCTGTCTCAGGACAAGCGCTCGCGGTACAGCCGGTAGTTCTCGTCGTCGAAGCAGACGAAGGTGACCTGCTCGATCTCCGGCGCCCCGGCCAGCGCCTCGCGCACCGCGGCGATGGCGATATCCGCCGCGCGTTCGCGCGGGAAGGCGTAGATGCCGGTGCTGATATTGGGGAAGGCCAGCCTGCGCAGGTGGTGCTGCGCCGCCAGCCGGATGCTGTTGCGGTAGGCGTTGGCGAGCAGTTCGTCCTCGCCCTGGTCGCCCCCTTGCCAGACCGGCCCGACCGCGTGGATCACGTATGGCGCCGGCAGGTGGCCGCCGGTGGTGATCACCGCCTCGCCGGTGGGGCAGCCGCCCTGCGCGTCGCGGATCGCGCGGCAGGCCTCCTTGATGGCGGAGCCGCCGGCCCCGTGGATGGCCCCGTCGACCCCGCCGCCGCCCAACAGGCCGCTATTGGCCGCGTTGACGATGGCATCGACTTCCATCCGGGTGATATCGCCATGGACTACCTGCAAATGCTCGCCGCTCATGTTGTCTCCTGCGCTGTGGAGGGGAGGGCCGCCGGACAGCCGCTTGGTCGGTCTGACCGGCGGGAAGCTGCTGTGTGCTACATGGACTGCTCAAGCATACGCCGATAATCCGCTGCGCTGGCTTCTTTCGGGTTGGTCTTGTGGCAGTGGTCGACCAGCGCACCGGCAATCACCTTGTCGAACATGTCCTCGGTGACGCCCATCTGGCGCAGCCCGGTGGGCAGGCCCAGGCGCGCGGTCATGTCGTGCACGGCCTGCGCGATATCGGCGCCGTCGGGCAGGTGCATGGCGCGGCGCAGGCGTGCGTAGCGATCGTCGCGCACCACCGTGGGCGCGTCGGCATTGAAGCGCAGCACAGCAGGCATCACTACCGCATTGAGGGTGCCGTGGTGCAGGCCGGTGCGGCCGTCGATCTTCAGCCCGCCCAGCGGGTGCGACAGCGAATGCACGCAGCCCAGCCCCTTCTGGAAGGCCATCGCGCCCTGCATCGATGCGCTCATCATGTTCAGGCGCGCGTCGCGGTCCTGGCCGTCGCGGGTGGCGCGCTCGATATGGCCCCAGCCGCGCTCCAGGCCGTCCAGGGCAATGCCGTCCGCGGGCGGGTTGAAGGCGGGGGCCAGGAAGGTCTCGATGCAGTGCGCGATCGCATCCATGCCGGTGGCCGCGGTCAGCCCGGCGGGCAGCCCCAGCGTCAGTTCCGGGTCGCAGACGGCGGACTTGGGCAGCAGGTGCCAGGAATGGAAACCCAGCTTGCGGCCGTCGTCCAGGATGATGATGGCGCCGCGCGCCACCTCGCTGCCGGTGCCTGAGGTGGTGGGCACCGCGATCAGCGGCGCCGCCTTGTCGGTGATCTTGCCGCTGCCGCCTTCGATGGTGGCATAGGTGGTCAGCTCGCCCTCATGCGTGGCCAGGATGGCGATGCCCTTGGCCAGGTCGATCGACGAGCCGCCGCCCACCGCCACCAGCCCGTCGCAGCCGGCCTCGCGGTACTGCGCGGCGGCCTTGCGCACCATGGCCTCGGTCGGGTTCGACGGGGTTTCATCGAACACTGCGACCTGCAGGCCCTGCATCGCATCGACGGCACGCTGCGCCACGCCGGCGGCGACCACGCCCTTGTCGGTCACCAGCAGCGGGCGGCGGATGCCGATGCGCTCGCATTCGGACTTGAGCAGGCTTACCGCGCCGAAATCCAGGTGGATGTGGGTCAGATAGTAGATAAACGCCATGTTTGCTTGTCTCCTGCCGGGATCTGCCGCCAAATTGTCTTTTGCACGGGCCTGGAGCGGATGCTCGCCAGGCACGCTGTCTTGGGTTTCAATGGACCTGCACTACTGCGTTTCCGGAGCCCTCGGGATCGCTTCAGTCGATCATCGCGCAAAAACTTGCCGCGTGGCAGGCTGACAGGGACTTTTCGGGGTTATCTCGTACTGCCGGGCACCTGGAACATCTGGCATCATACTAAAATCGAACGATCGTTCACAATTCGAACTTCTCCCGATGCGGGCGACGCGCCAGAGCTTGTGCGCGCCGCTGGCACCGGGTCCGGATCCGCGTCATTCCCTATGTCCGCCGCACCGCCTTCCAACCCTGATGCGCCCGCCACGCCCGGCCTACCGTCCAGCCCGCTCGACCCGCAGGTGGCCGCGCTGCTGGAGCTGATCGCGCGCGCCAAGCGGCCGCCGATCCACGCGATGGAGCCGGAGGACGCCAAGATCGCGTACGAGAAAAGTGCGCCGATCCTGGATATCAACCCGCCGCCCGTGCATATGGCGGAAGACCTGCTGGCGCCGGCGCGCGACGGTCACGCCATCCCGGTCAGGCTGTACACCCCGCGCGAGGCCAGTTGGACCGAGCCGCTGCCCCTGCTGGTGTATTTCCATGGCGGCGGCTTCACGGTCGGCAGCGTCAATTCGCACGATCCGCTGTGCCGGCTGCTGTGTGGCCAGGCGGACTGCATGGTGCTGTCGGTGGACTACCGGCTCGGCCCGCAATGGCGTTTCCCGACGGCGGCCAACGACGCCTTCGATGTGCTGCACTGGGTCTTCGCCGAAGCCGGCCGGCTGGGTGCCGACCCGGCGCGCATCGCACTGGGAGGCGACAGCGCCGGCGGCACGCTGGCCGCGGCGTGTGCCGTGGAGGCCCGCAATTCGGGCCTGGCGCCAGTGCTGCAGTTGCTGATCTATCCCGGCACCTGTGCGCGCCAGGACACGCCGTCGCACCGCGCGCTGGCCGATGGCTACCTGCTGACGGCGGACATGATCCGCTGGTTCTTTGCCCAGTACCTGGACCAGGAAGCCAGCCGCGACGACTGGCGTTTCGCCCCGCTGGACGGCGGCGGCGCCGGCGCCGAGGTGCGCGGCTCATGCCCGGCCTGGATCGCCGTGGCCGGCTACGACCCGCTGCATGACGAGGGCGTGGCCTACGCAGAGAAGCTGCGCGCCGCCGGCGTCGCCGCCACGCTGGCGGACTACCCCGGCATGATCCATGATTTCTTCAAGCTGGGCCGTTTCGTGCCGGCGGTGGTGCAGGCACATGCCGACGCCGTTGCCGCGCTGCGCGCCGCGTTCGGCACACCGCACAACTAGACCAGCAGCCACGGTCAGGGCCGCACCGGCCCCGGCCTTCCATTTTCAGCAGTGACTTGCAGCACAAGGAGACATAGTCAAATGCAACGCCGCCACTTCATCGCCCGCGCGGGCATCGCCGCCGCCACCGCGGCACTGGGCTTTGCCGCCATGCCCGCCCAGGCACAGGCCGACAAGTTCCCGCAGCGCCCGATCCGCCTGGTGATCGGCTACACCGCCGGCGGCTCCACGGATATCCCGTTCCGCGTGCTCGCCGACAACGCCTCCAAGATCCTGGGCCAGCCCGTGATCGTCGAGAACAAGCCCGGCGCGGGCGGCGTGCTGCCCGCGCAGATGATGCAGGCCACCGCGCCCGACGGCTACACGCTGGCCCAGGTCGCCATGCCGGTCTACCGCCTGCCATACACCACCAAGATCAACTGGGACCCGGTCAAGGACCTGAGCTACATCATCAACCTGGCCGGCTACTCGTTCGGCCTGGTGGTGCCGGCCGATTCGCCGATCAAGACGATGCAGGAGTACGTCGCCTACGCCAAGGCCAATCCGGGCAAGCTCACCTACGGCTCGCCGGGCTCGATGACGACGCTGCACCTGACCATGGAAGAACTGGCGCTGAAGCAGGGCGTGCAGTTCTCGCACATCCCGTACAAGGGCAACGCCGAGTCGATGCAGGCGCTGCTGGGCGGCCACGTGATGTCGGTGGCCGACACCCCTGCCTGGGCGCCGTATGTGGAGCAGGGCAAGCTGCGCCTGCTGTCGACCTGGGGCGAAAAGCGCTCGGCGCGCTTCCCCAACGTGCCGACGCTGAAGGAACTGGGCATGGGCATCGTGCAGACCTCGCCGTTCGGCCTGGTCGCGCCCAAGGGCACCGACCCGAAGATCGTGCAGAAGCTGCATGATGCCTTCAAGAAGGCAATGGAAATGCCCAACTATCGCGAATCGCTGGCCAAGTTCGACATGGAGCCGTACTACATGAACACCCAGCAGTACGCGCAGTTTGCAGCCGAGACCGTCAAGAAGGAAAAGGCGATCATCGAGAAGCTGGGGCTGGCCAAGGCGCAATAAGGGCAATCAACCTGCCGCCACCATCAACGATCCAGGCCGCCGCGCCTGCCGGCCCTGTCCGGCGGGCCGGCGGCCTGGTGCTTTGACAAGCCACCACCAACAAGGAGACCAGGCCGATGGCCAAAGAGGATTTTCGCCACAGCATCCCGCTGCGCGTGCGCTGGGCCGAAGTCGATCCGCAGTCGATCGTCTTCAACGCGCACTACCTGACGTACTGCGATATCTGCGTGACCGAGTACTGGCGCGCGCTGGGCATCCGCTACCCGGAAGACGTGCTGCACGCGCATGGCGTGGACATCTTCGTGGTCAAGTCCACGCTGGAATACCACGCCTCGGCGCGCTTTGACGACGAGCTGGAAATCCGCGGCCGCATGTCGCGCCTGGGGCGCTCGAGCATGCTGTTCCGGGTGGAGATGTTCCGCGGCGACCAACACCTGATCACCGGTGAGATCGTCTATGTGTGCGCCGACCCGGCCACGCAGAAATCGGCGGCGATTCCGGGGCCGGTGCGGGAGATTATCGAAGGGTATGAGGTGGTGACGCCGGCGGGGTGAGGGCGAACGATTGCCCGCGTCCTGCATCAGCTGACGCGACCTGTGACACAAAGATGTTGGTAAGTACCGGCCGCTTGCCTAGAATCGGTGTGAGCCAGTGCTCACAGAGGCTCTTCTTTGCCGAAGCATTCTTTGCAAGAAGGCAATGTCGAATCACAAATCAATGAGGAGACGGCAATGACCGTGCGTAAGCTGCATGCAGTCGGCTTGACAGTGATAATGGCGCTCGCTTTTACCGGGGCGAGCGCCCAGCAGAAACCGGAATCAACAGCCCAGGCAGGTGCAGAATCCACCCAGATTCCGCCAGCCCCATCGACTACCGCCGAAGCCAAGGCCAAAATCGCCGAGCGTTTCAAGACTGCCGATGCCAACCACGACGGGAAGCTAAGCCGCGAAGAAGCGCAGGCAGGCGCGCCGGTCGTTTACAAGCACTTTGACAAGATCGATGTCAAGAGGGCTGGTTACGTCACCGAACGTCAGATCGGCGCGTACTGGACATCGAAGTCCAAGGCACAGCAACAGAAAGAGGATCCCATTTGGAACTGACGTCGGCGCCGCTGCCTTGTCCGGCCCCCTCTCCCGCGCGCGGGAAAGGGGGCCGGCCTGCGGGGGATACCCAGCCAGCGTGTCGCGATAAGGAAGCCGGCCTGGCTTACTTGCCCACCCCGGCATCCTCCATATAAGCCCGAATTACCTCATCGAAGCTCGCATCGCTCTGGAACCCCAGCGACTGCGCACGCTCCGCATTCCACGCCGCCGGCCACGTGCCGACGATCTTCTCGACGCGGTCCTCACGTTCCCACGTGACACGATCCGCCACCGCATTGCCCGCCACGCGGCGCAGCGCATCGACCATGCCGGCGGCCGTCACCGACAGCCCCGGCAGGTTGATCACACGACGGTTGCCCAGCCGCTCGCCAGCCAGCTCGATCCCATTGACCAGCGCCGTCACGGCAGCTCGCGGCGACAGCAGCCACAGCGGCGTTTCCGGTGCCACCGGGCAGTTGGCAGCAACACCAGACAGCGGCTCGCGGATGATGCCGCTGGCGAACGACGAGGCCGCCGCATTGGGCTTGCCCGGGCGCACGCTGATGGTCGGCAGGCGCAGCACGCGTCCGTCGACAAAGCCGCGGCGGCTGTAGTCCGACAGCAGCAGCTCGCCGATGGCCTTCTGCACGCCGTATGACGATTGCGGGTTCAGCGCGGTATCGTCCTGCACCACCGGCGGCAGCTGGCCGCCGTAGACCGCGACCGAACTGGTGAACAGCACGCGCGGCTGGTGGCCCAGTTCACGGCAGGTTTCCAGCAGTGCGCGCGAGGCGTCGAGGTTGACGCGCATGCCGAGATCGAAATCCGCCTCGGCCTGGCCGCTGACCACGGCCGCCAGGTGGAATACGGCGCCGGTGTCCTTGTCGATGGCCTGGCGCAGCACCGCCGGGTCGGACAGGTCGCCGGTGACCACGCGCACGCGCGCATCGTCGAGGCCTTGCGGCGCCACCACGTCCAGCAGCGTCAAGCGCTTGATGGCCACGGGCTGGCCGTCCAGGTTCAGGGTGCCGCGTTGCAGCAGCAGGCGGGCGAGTTGCAGGCCGAGGAAGCCGGCGCCGCCGGTAATCAGTACGTTCATGGCAGGAGAGATTCGTTCTTTGGGTTTGCGCGAAGGATCAGCGGCCGAGGTAAGGCTTGAGCCAGCCCAGGCCCTCGGAAGTGCCGGCGCGGGGGCGATATTCGCAGCCGATCCAGCCGTCGTAGCCGAGCCCGTCGATGACCTCGAACAGGTAGGGGTAGTTCAGCTCGCCCAGGTCCGGCTCATGGCGGTCGGGCACGCCGGCGATCTGGATATGACCGATGCCGGGCATGTCGCGCTTGAGCTTCATCGCGATATCGCCTTCGACGATCTGGCAGTGGTAGCAGTCGAACTGCACCTTCAGGTTGGCCGCGCCGATTTCCTTGCAGATCGCCTGCGCATCATCCTGGCGGTTCAGGAAATAGCCCGGCATGTCGCGTGTGTTGATCGGCTCGAGCACGATGGTGATGCCCTGTGCGGCAGCAGCCTTCGCGGCGAAGGCGACGTTCTCCAGGTAGGCGGCGCGGTGGCGGGCGCGGTCGGCGTCGGCCGGCACCAGCCCTGCCATCACGTGCACGCGGTCATTGCCGATCACGCCGGCGTATTCCAGCGCGCGGCCGACGGCGTCGCGGAACTCCGCTTCGCGCCCCGGCAGCGCAGCCAGGCCACGCTCACCGGCTGCCCAGTCGCCCGGCGGGGCGTTGAACAGCGCCTGCGTGAGACCGTTCGCGTCCAGGCGCGCGCGCAGCTCGGTGGCGGCGTGCTCGTACGGGAACAGGTACTCCACCGCCCGGAAGCCGTCCGCCGCGGCAGCGGCAAAGCGGTCCAGGAAAGCGTGCTCGTTGTACATCATCGACAGGTTTGCGGCGAAGCGCGGCATTCGGAACTCCAAAGCGGTAGTACGAAACCGGCCCGGTCGACGCAACGTCGAAAGCGGGCCGGCCAGGATCAGCGGTTGACCAGTTTAGCGGGCGTCAGCCACACCAGCACGGCGCCGACGACCAGGATCGCGGACAGCACGTACATGGGCAGCTGCGTACTGTGCGTCATGTCCTTCAGCGCGCCGACCATGTACGGCGACACGAAACCGGCCAGGTTGCCGACCGAATTCACCACGGCAATACCAGAAGCGGCGGCGATGCCCGACAGGAACGAGGTCGGCAGCGACCAGAACAGAGGCGCGCAGGTCAGCACTCCGGCAGCGGCCAGCGACAGTGCGGCGATGGCCACCGTTGTATTGTTGGTGAACGAGGCAGCAATGGCAAAGCCCAAGGCACCCATCAGCGCGGGCACGATCAGGTGCCAGCGGCGCTCGCGGCGTGCGTCGGCGCTGTGGCCCAGGATGTTCATCACGACCACGGCGCAGATGAACGGGATCGCCGACAGCAGGCCGATGTTCAGGTTGCCGGTGACGCCGCTGGCCTTGACCAGCGTGGGCATCCAGAAGGTCAGCGCGTACTGGCCGGTGACGAAGCAGAAGTAGATCAGGCACATCCACCACACGCGGCGGTCGGAGAACACCGCGCCCAGCGAGTGGCCGTGGGACTTGCCGGCGGCGGTGGCGGCGTTAAGGGCGTTGCGCTGGTCTTCCTCGATATTGCGCTTGAGCACGCGCTTTTCATCGGCGTCGAGCCACGGTGCCTTGTCGATGCCGTCGCGCAGCACGAAGATCGTCACCACGCCGATCACGAACGCGGGCAGCGCCTCGATCAGGAACATCCATTGCCAGCCACGCATATCGTGCACGCCGTTGAAGGCATCCATGATCCAGCCCGACAGCGGGTTGCCGAACATGCCTGCAATGGGGATGCCCGACATGAACAGCGCGATCATCTTGCCGCGGCGGTTGGCCGGGAACCAGTAGGTCAGGTACAGGATCACGCCGGGATAGAAGCCCGCTTCGGCCAGGCCGAGCAGGAAGCGCATCACGTAGAACTGGGTCGGCGTCTTCACGAACAGGAACAGCGCCGAGATGATGCCCCAGGTGATCATGATGCGCGCGATCCAGATGCGCGCGCCGATGCGGTGCATCAGCAGGTTGCTGGGCACCTCGAACAGGAAGTAGCCGATAAAGAACAGCCCGGCGCCGAGGCCGAACACGGTCTCGGAGAAGGCCAGGTCCTGGCCCATCTGCAGCTTGGCGAAGCCGACATTGACGCGGTCCAGGTAGGCGACCACGTAGCACAGCATCAGGAACGGCATGACGCGCCAGAACACCTTGCTGTAGGCGCGCTTTTCGATCTGGGCTTCAGTGTCCAGTCGGGTATTGCCGCCCAGACTGTCATAGGCAGGCACGCTCGCCGCCGGTTGGTTTGGATTCACGGTGGTCTCCGGGTATGTGGTGGGTCTGGTCTAGTAATGCGGCGGCGCGCGGAATGCAGGCATGCGCGTCCCCCGCACGGTGGCCGCAAGGCAACCGCGCCGGGTGAAGCCGTCGTTTATCGGGGAAAAAGCGGTGTTACCAGCGCGCCTGGAAGGCGTCGCGCAACTCAGCCAGTGCGCCGTCGGGCAGCGCCGCGCGGGCGGCGAAGCCCGGCGTGTCTTTCATCGTCATCCATAGCTTGGCGGTCTCCTCCAGTTCTTCCAGCGCGAACGCGGCGCGCGAGACGCTGGATTCCCACACCACCGGGCCGAGGCGCTCCAGCAGCACGCCGCGCACCTGCGCGGCCAGCGTGGCCACGCGCGCGGCCACGGCCGGATCGCCGGGGCGATGGTAGGGAATCAGCGGGATATGGCCGACCTTCATCACGTAGTACGGCGTGAGCGGCGGCAGTACGTCGTCCGGTTGCCAGACACCGGCCAGCGTCAGGGCCACGAGGTGCGTCGAGTGCGTATGCACCACGGCGTGTGCCTCGCGGTTGTTGTCGTAGATCGCGCGATGCAGCGTCAGCGTCTTGGACGGCTTGTCGCCGGAGACCCAGCTGCCATCGGTGGCCACCTTGGCGACCGCGGCCGGATCCATCATGCCCAGGCAGGCATCGGTCGGCGTGATCAGCCAGCCGTCGTCCAGCCGCGCGCTGATATTGCCGGCCGAGCCCACGGTATAGCCGCGCTGGTACAGGCTGGCGCCGATGCGGCAGATCTCTTCGCGCAGCTTGCTTTCGGTGCTCATCAGTGACCTCCAAGCTGGCGCAGCGCTTCGTCAAAGAAGTCCGGGCCGCCGAAGTTGCCCGACTTGAGCGCCAGTGCCAGCGGCTTGGCATCCAGCGTGACGGTGGCCGGCACGCCCGGTGCAATCTGCGCGCCGATACGCAGTGCGCGCACGCCCAGCGCCTGCACCACCGCGCCGGAGGTTTCGCCGCCGGCCACGACGAAGCGGCGCGTGCCGCGTGCCAGCAGCCCGGCGGCAACCGTGGCCAGGCACTGCTCGACCAGGTGTCCGGCGCGCTCAACGCCCAGTTCGGCCTGCACGGCCTTGACTTCGTCGGGGCTGGAGGTGGCGTAGATCAGCACCGGCTCGTCATGGCCCGCGGCAAAGGCCAGCGCCGCGTCGGCAACGGCTTCGCCGCGGGCCAGCGCGAGCGGGTCGATGCGCAGGGCGGGGCGGCCTTGTTCCAGCCAGCGGGCCACTTGCCCGTTGGTCGCGCGCGAGGCGCTGCCGGCCAGCACCACGCCCGGGCCGTCGATGGCGGGGACTGCGTCGGCGTCGCCGCGCTGCGGCAGCAGGCCGGCGCGGCGGAAGTTCCCGGGCAGGCCCAGCGCGATGCCGGAGCCGCCGGTGATCAGCGGCAGATTGGCGCAGGCCTCACCCAGCGTGAACAGGTCCGCGTCGGACACCGCATCGGCAATCGCCATGCGCACGCCGTCGCTGCGCAGCGCAGCGATGCGCTCGGCGGTGGCCTGCGCGCCGCGTGCCACCGCGTCGTAGCGCAGCAGCCCGACCTTGTTCTTGCTCTGGCGCTGCAGTACGCGCACCAGGCTGGCATCGGTCATCGGCGTCAGCGGATGGTGCTCCATGCCCGATTCATTGAGCAGCGCATCGCCCACGAACAGGTGGCCGCGGAAGATGGTGCGGCCGTTTTCGGGGAAGGCCGGGCAGGCGATGGTGAAGTCGCTGTCCAGCGCCGCCAGCAGCGCCTCGGCCACCGGGCCGATATTGCCGGCATCGGTCGAGTCGAAGGTGGAGCAGTACTTGAAGACAAACTGGCGGCAGCCCTGCGCGCGCAGCCATTGCAGCGCGGCCAGCGACTGGGCCACGGCCTCGACGGCCGGGATGGTGCGGGACTTGAGCGCCACCACCAGCGCATCGGCTTCGCCAATGTCCTGCACGGCGCCCACGTCGGGCAGGCCGATGGTCTGCACGGTGCGCATGCCATTGCGCACCAGCGTGTTGGCGAGATCGGTGGCGCCGGTGAAATCGTCGGCGATGCAGCCCAATAGCGGGCGATGGGGGCGATGGGCGAGGGTGCCTGCGGTCATCGTGTGCCCCTCTTATTCGGCCTTGCCCGGCAGCTCGATGCCCGGGAAGATTTTGATCACGGCCGAATCGTCCTCGCCGCCATGGCCGGCGGTGGAGGCCATCATGAACATCTGGTGCGCGGCGGCCGACAGCGGCAGCGGGAATTTGCTGTTGCGCGCGGTGTCAAGCACCATGCCCAGGTCCTTGACGAAGATGTCGACCGCCGACAGCGGCGTGTAGTCGCCCTTCAGGATATGGGGCACGCGGTTCTCGAACATCCACGAGTTGCCCGCGCTGTGCGTGATCACGTCATAGAGCGCATCCGGGTCCACGCCTTCGCGCAGGCCCAGCGCCATCGCTTCGGCGGCCGCGGCGATATGCACGCCGGCCAGCAGCTGGTTGATGATCTTGACCTTGGAGCCCGCGCCGTGCGCGGCGCCCAGGCGGTACACCTTGCCGGCGATGGCGGCCAGCACGTCCTCGGCCAGCGAGTAGGCTTCGGCCGGGCCGGAGGTCATCATCGTCATTTCGCCGCTGGCGGCGCGGGCGGCGCCGCCGGAGACCGGTGCATCCAGCATCAGCAGGCCCTGTTCAGCCAGCCGGCGGCCCAGCGCCTCGGCAAAGCCCGGCGGCACGGTGGCGCTGGCGATCACCAGCTTGCCCGGCTGCATCGCCGCCGCGGCACCGTTGGCGCCGAACAGTACGGCCTCGGTCTGCTGCGCGTTGACCACCAGCGTCAGCACCACGTCGCAACGGCTGCCCAGTTCGGCGGGCGAGGCGCACGGCACGCCGCCGGCATCGGCAAAGCGCTGCAGCACTTCGGGGCGCAGGTCGCACGCGTGCACGTTGAAGCCGGCACGCAGCAGCGACTGCGCGACACCAAAGCCCATGGCACCAAGGCCGATGACGCCGATATTCCTGGACATGAAGGGACTCCTGAAACAGATACGGATAATTCGATGGTTCGGGCTTGCGCGCGCGTCAGTTGGTGGCGCCGTGCGCTTCGCCGTTCTCGTCCGCACCCAGCTGGGCCAGCCGGTGCGCGGCGTTGTACATATGGTTCTGCGCGGCATTGCGCGCGGCCAGCGGGTCGCCGGCGCGGATGGCGGCGACGATGGCCTGGTGTTCCTCGCGTACCTGGCGCGAAAAATCCGCGCGGCGCGCCTCGTTGGTCCGGGTCACGCGCGTGGCCGCTTCCAGGTACTGGCTGAGGAAGGCCAGCGTCTTCAGGAAATACGGGTTGCCGGTGGCCTCGGCGATGGCACGGTGGAAGGCCACGTCTTCGGCCACGCCGTCGCCGCCTTGCGCAACCTCTTCGTCGAGGCGGGCCAGCGCGGCGTCGATGGCTGCCATCGACGCATCGGTACGGCGGCGGGCGGCCTGCGCGGCCACCTCGGCCTCGATCGCGCGGCGCAGCTCGACGATCTGCAGCACCGATTCCAGCGTGCCGGTTTCGGTGTAGTCGATGCGCAGCGGCCGGATGCCAGCCTGCAGTGTCACGAACACGCCGCTGCCCTGGCGCGACTCCACCACGCCTTCGTACTTGAGCCGGGAGATGGCTTCGCGTACCACGGTGCGGCTGACGCCAAACTCTTCGGACAGCACCGCCTCGGTGGGCAGCTTGTCGCCGCGGGCAAAGGCGCCGTTCTGGATCTGGTCCAGCAGTTGTTCGGCGACATTGTCAGTGAGGGCGCGGGCAGGGACTTTCTGGAACACGGCAGCTTCCCGGGTTATTCGGTAATCAGGTCATCATACAAATTTGCTAGGAGGCTGCCGACCCCGGGCAAACCCTGATATGGTGCAAATTCAGGCGCGACGATGCGGCGAATGATCCGCTTTGGTGCATCGACGGTCACTGCGACACTGGCGTATCATGGGCGCCCGTCCGGATCCCATGCCGGACGCAATCGTTCCCCAAGCGCCTGATTCCACACGCCATGTCCATCACCGTCCTGATCTGCCCCTGGTCCGAAGCCCGCGAACGCGCGCGCGCCATCCGCTATACCGTCTTTGTCGAAGAGCAGGGCGTGCCGGTGGAACTGGAGTGGGACGAGTGGGACGAGCCGAGCTGGCACGCGCTGGCGCTGGCCGAGGATGGCACGCCGGTCGCCACCGGACGGCTGCTTCCAGATGGCCATATCGGCCGCATGGCCGTGCTGAAAACCGCGCGCGGCACCGGCGTCGGGGCGCTGGTATTAGAAGCGCTGATGGAGAAGGCGGAGCAGCTTGGCTACCCGGAACTGGTGCTCAATGCGCAGACGCACGCGGCGCCGTTCTATGCGCGCGTGGGCTTTGCGCAGGTGGGGCCGGAATTCGAAGAAGCGGGCATCCCGCACGTGGAGATGCGCAAGCGGCTGGCCGGCTGAGCGCCGGGAATCCGGGTTTCAGCGCGGCGCGGGCACGATGCCGGTGTCGCGTTGCAGGTTCAGCTTGCCGTGGAAGTTGACGTCGCCGATGCGGCCATCGGCGTCGAAGCTGCGCTCGCTCAGGTCGAAGCGGCCATCGTGGCGCACGCGCAGCACCGTGCTGGCGCGCGTGCCGTACAGCGGCGAGCGGATAAAGGCCGACGACAGCAGCTTTTCCCATTCTGGCGCCACGCCCGTGGATGGCAGTTCGAAATCCGCCGCCTGGCGCCCGTCGGCGAGCATTTGCAGGTAGGGCTCGGCGCTGGCGTTGGCCTGGCCGCTGTCGGCGGCCAGCACTTCGGCCAGCGCGCCCACGCGGCTGCGCACCTTGGGCCAGGGCGTGTCGAGCAGGGCGTTGGACAGGCCGTACAGCCCCGGGCGCAGCCGTTGCGGCTGGCGCGAGGCAGCGCGGTTGCTGTACCACCAGAGTTCACGCAGGTCGCTCGCCAGCAGGTTGAAGCCGTTGTAGCGGCCGTCTTCGCCGGCGAGGCCGTCCAGGTAGTCGAACGGCGCCTCGCGTCCGCGCAGGAAGCCGGCCACCAGCTCGCCGCGCGAGCGCGCGTCGGTGCGTTTTTCGGACGGGGCGCGGTAGTTTGTCAGTGCGGCGAAGCGGCCGTCGGCGTTGACGCCCATCCAGGTGCCGGGCTCGCCGATGACTTCCGCCAGGTCGCGCCCGGCCAGCACCTGCGGCGCATCCTGCCACCAGTGCGCGGCCGCCGCGGGGCGGACATAGAATTCATCGCGGTTGCCGGCGACGACCAGGGCATAGTCCGGGTGGGATTGCCAGGCAACCAGGATCAGACACATCGCTTTGCTTCCTTTGCCGCCGGGGTTGCTGCAGTGGCACCCGGCGTACTTCAGTCCAACGGCAGCCTGAACGCCTACAGCACGTCCAGGTCGACAAAGTGCTCGGCCCGCCGCTCGCCATCCACCCATTGGTCCAGCCCGCTCTGCCGCCACAGGCCTTCCAGCGTGGCATCGAAAGCGGGCGGCACGTCGGCGTAGCATTCCATCCAGGTCTGCACGCCGGCGCGGGTTTCCGGCCTGCGCATCAGCGTACCACCAATTCCGGTTGCTTCGGCGACCGTCTCCATCCAGCGGTGCCAGTGCGGCAGCGCCTCGGCGGCGACGGCTTCCGGGACGCGGAAATAGACGTATAGGTGATCGCTCATGGCAGGTCCTGTAGGTTCAGCCAGCGGCCTGGGCGGCCTCGCCCAGCGGCACCTCGTAGGGCAGGGTAGCCGTAGCCACCGCCGCGCCCTCGGCGCTGCCCAGGCGCAGCGCACTGGCGGCGGCATCGATCTTCAGCTCGGCCAGGCCGGCCCAGCCGCCCTGGGGCGCGGGCGCGGCATTGACGATCATGCCGCACGGCTGGCCCGGATCTTCCGGACGGTAGATTTCAGCCGCGGGCGCCGGCACTTCGCCTTCGCCCTGCACCAGCCACATGCGGCGCTTGAGTGTGCCGCGGTACTGGCTGCGCGCCACGATTTCCTGGCCGGGATAGCAGCCCTTGCGGAAATTGACGCCACCGACCAGTTCAAAATTGATCATCTGCGGCACGAACTGCTCTTGCGTGGCCGCGACGATGCGGGGCAGGCCCGACTGCACTTCCAGCCAGTCCCACAGCGCGGGCGACGCATCCTGCAGCGTGGCGGAAAGCGCCGCGCGCACCGCCTCGGCCCGCTCGGCCGGCAGCACCAGTTGCCAGCGCGGCTGGCCGGCGCCATCCGGCAGGCGGATCACGGTGACGCCGTCGGCTTCGGCGACGGCAAAGGCAACCTCCGGCACGGGCAGGCCGGCAGCGGCCAGCGCCTTGGCCGCACCGGCCCCGGCGAGGCCGAGGATCGCGAGGATGGGGGTGACGTCGGACAGCTTGGCCTTGGCGCGCAGCACGAACATCGACAGGCGCTTCTGCACCGGGGCCTGGATGTCGGCCGACAGCTGCAGCACGATGCCTTCGGCATCGCGCCACATCAGGAAGGTGGCTAGCAGCCGCCCCTTGGGCGAGCAGTAGCCGGCCAGGCGGGCGGCGCCCGGCTTCAGGTCTTCGGCCGCATTGGTCAGCTGGGTGTGCAGGAAGCTGCCGGCATCGTCGCCGGCCACACGGACCAGGCCGAGCCCGGCCGGGCTGCAGACGATGCCGCTGCCGCTCAATGCTTCAAGGTTTGCGGCGAGTTCCTGGGCTTGGGCATTCATCACTGGCATTGCGTGGCAATCGTTGAGGCAATTCGGGAGAGGGAAGGCACCGGTCGTGCGGCCTGCCGGGCGGGCCGTCAAGCGGCTCCGGCGCCGCGGCGCATGGTCGGTGCGAGGCTGCCGGTTATTATATGGGGCTATGAGATTTTCGGCCGGCGCCGGCAGCACGTGGCGGCAGTCGGTGGTGCGCAAGCCCTCCGACGGATCCGGCCAGCCGCCCCTATTACTGATACATGAAACGATTTTTCCTTAGTCTTGGCCTGGCCATCCTGGTGTTCGCGCTGGCGGCCGCGGGCGCGTTCGCGTGGTGGGCCAATCACCCGCTGATCCTCAGCAAGTCACCCGTGGAAGTGGTGATCAAGCCCAATTCCGGCGTCGCCAGCGTCGGCCGCCAGATCCAGCGCGGCGGCGTCGGCATGGACCCGCGGCTGTTCATGCTGCTGGTGCGCCTGACCGGCCACGGCCCTGACCTGAAGGCCGGCGGCTATGAATTCGAGACCGGCGCCACGCCGCTGTCGATCATCGGCAAGCTGGCGCGCGGCGAGGTCACGCACTATGTGGTCACGGTGATCGAGGGCTGGGAGTTCCGCAAGATGCGCGCCGCCGTGGACGCCAGCCTGGCGCTGCGCCACGACACCCGGGGCATGTCCGACGCGGACCTGATGAAGGCAATCGGCGCGGCCGAGACCTCGCCCGAAGGGATGTTCTTCCCGGATACCTACCTGTTCGCGCGCGGCAGCAGCGATATCGACCTGTACAAGCACGCCTACCGTGCCATGCAGCGGCGCCTGAACGAGGCCTGGAACGCACGCTCGCCCGACCTGCCGTACAAGACCCCGTACGAGGCTCTGGTGATGGCGTCGATCGTCGAGAAAGAAACCGGCCAGGCCGCCGAACGCCCGATGATCGCCGCCGTGTTCATCAACCGGCTGCGCAAGAACATGATGCTGCAGACCGACCCGACCGTGATCTACGGCCTGGGCGATGGCTTCGACGGCGACCTGCGCAAGCGCGACCTGCAGGCCGACACCCCGTACAATACCTACACCCGCACCGGCCTGCCGCCCACGCCGATTGCGCTGCCGGGGCTGGCCTCGCTGGCGGCGGCCACCACGCCGGCGCCATCCGACGCACTGTACTTCGTCGCCCGCGGCGACGGCAGCAGCCATTTCTCCAACTCGCTTCCCGAACACAACCGCGCGGTCGACAAGTACCAGCGCGGCAAATAGGCATTCCATGCGCGGAAAATTCATTACGTTTGAAGGCATCGACGGCGCCGGCAAGAGCACCCATATCGACTGGGTCGCCGACCGCCTGCGCGCACGCAGCGATATTGCCGGCGTCGTCACCACCCGCGAACCCGGCGGCACGTCGCTGGGCGAAGACCTGCGCCAGATCCTGCTGCATCGCAAGATGCACCTGGAAACCGAGGCGCTGCTGATGTTCGCGGCCCGGCGCGAGCATATCGCCGAGGTCATCGCCCCCGCGCTGGAGCGCGGCAAGTGGGTGATTTCCGACCGCTTCACCGACGCCACCTTCGCCTACCAGGGCGGGGGCAGGGGCCTGGCCACCGAGCGCCTGGAAGTACTGGAAGACTGGGTGCAGGGCGGCCTGCAGCCGGACCTGACGCTGCTGTTCGACGTGCCGCTGGAAACCGCCAGCGAGCGCCTGGCCGGCGCGCGCGCCCCTGACAGGTTCGAATCCGAATCGCGCGCGTTCTTCCAGCGCACCCGCGATGAATACCTGCGCCGCGCGGCCCAGTCGCCGCAGCGCTTCCGGGTGATCGACGCCACGCGCAGCATTGCTGACATTCGCGATGAACTTGAAAAAATCATCGCAACCGTCTGATTTTTTGCCGATATATGCCTGACGTGATAGATGTGAATGCCGCGCCATTGTGTAATGCGCAATCGCACGGCTATCACAGGTAAAACTTGAAGTTAGATCGCTAACCCACTGATTCACATGCTATATCCCTGGCAGAAGGAAGACTGGCAACGGCTCGGCGCGCTGCGTGAACGGCTGCCGCACGCCTTGCTGATCCATGGCCAGCAAGGCATCGGCAAGCGCGACCTGGCCCTGCATTTCGCGCAAGGGCTGTTGTGCGAGGCGCCGCTGCCGGACGGCCAGCCCTGCGGCCAGTGCGCCGCCTGCCACTGGTTCAGCCAGGGCAACCACCCGGACTTCACCGTGGTGCGGCCCGAGGCGCTGGACGCCGCGGCCGAGGCCGAGACCGACGAGGGCGGCAAGAAGAAGGCGCCCAGCAAGATCATCCGCATGGAGCAGGTGCGCGCGCTGATCGAGGCCGTGGGCGTGGGCACGCACCGGGCCGGGCTGCGCGTGGTGGTGGTGTACCCGCTCGATGCGCTGCAGACCGAGGGCGCCAACGCACTGCTGAAGACGCTGGAAGAGCCGCCGCCGTCCACCGTGTTCCTGCTGGTGACCGACCGCCTGGACCGGATCCTGCCGACCATCCTGTCGCGCTGCCGCCAGTTCTCGGCCCAGCGCCCGACGCCGGAGGCCGCGCTGGCCTGGCTGCGCGGGCAGGGGGTGGCCGATGCCGAGGCCCAGCTGGCGCTGGCCGGCGGTTCGCCGCTGACCGCGCTGCATGCCGCCGAGGCCGAGGAGCAGCCGCTGCAGCGCTGGCTGGTCGGCCAGCTGGGCGCCGCCGCCGCCTTCGACGCTTCTGCGGCGGCCGAGCAACTGCAGAAGCTGCCGGTGCCCGCCGTGCTTGGCATCCTGCAGCGCTGGACGTACGATCTGCTGACGCTGCGCCTGGACGGCAGCGCCACGCCGCGGTACCTCCCCAAGGAACGGGCCGTGCTGGCGCGCTGCGCCGGGGCCACCGATGCGCACCGCCTGCAGGCCTTTGCCACCCGGTTGACCGCGCATCGCCGCAGCGAGAACCATCCGCTGGCGGCCCGGCTGGTGATGGAAGCGGTATTCCTGGAATACCGCCAGCTGTTCCGGTAGTACGCCTGGCAGTCAAAAAAAAGCCATAACAACAAGCAGCACCGTCATTCAGGGGGTCAACCATGAACACAGCAGTCGCCGGCGCACCGCCCGCTGCGCCAACCGGCAGCGGGGCGGCATCGCGCCCCAATGTGCTGTCCTTGTCGATCAAGGACCAGGCCGGGCTGTATGCGGCCTATATGCCGTTCCTGGCGCGCGGCGGCATCTTCGTGCCGTCGAACCGGCCGTTCCGGCTGGGCGAGCAGGTGTTCCTGGTGCTGTCGCTGCTGGATCGACCGCAGAAATACCAGATCGCGGGCCACGTGGCCTGGATCACCCCGGCGGGCACGCCGATGAAGACCCCCGGCGTCGGCGTGCATTTCCCCGACGACGACAACGGGCGCAACCTGCGCCGCACGGTGGAGGAGATCCTGGGCAAGACGCTGGAGTCCGGGCGCCCCACGCAGACTTTATGAACGTTGTGAGGTTGTTCTCGCAACATTTTGATTTTCAATGAATTTTTCACTTCGAATTGCCGAGCCCCGCGACCTGCCGGGCATCGTCGCCATCTATAACAGCACCGTGCCCTCGCGCATGGTCACCGCTGACACAGAACCGGTCACCGTGGCCTCGCGCCAGGCCTGGTTCGATGCCCACCAGCCCGGGCGCCGCCCGCTGTGGGTGTGCGAGGATGCCGACGGCAGCATGGCCGGCTGGATGAGCTTTTCAGATTTCTACGGCCGCCCGGCCTACGGCGCCACCGCCGAGGTGTCGATCTACCTGGACGCGCAGCGCCGCGGCCAGGGGCTGGGACGCTACCTGCTGCAGCAGGCCATCGACCATGCGCCCAGGGTCGGCGTGAACACGCTGCTCGGCTTTATCTTCGGCCACAATGCGCCCAGCCTGGGCCTGTTCGCGTCGCTGGGCTTTACGCGCTGGGGCGACCTGCCGCGCGTTGCCGTGCTCGACGGAGTCGAGCGCGACCTGATCATCGTCGGCCGCCGCGTGGACTGAGCCACCGGCCAAAAGAGATTCCCCATGTTTGTCGATTCCCACTGCCATATCGATTTCCCAGAGCTGGCCGCGCGCCTGCCGGAACTGCTGGAGAACATGCGCGCCAACCAGGTCACGCATGCGCTGTGCATCTCGGTCACGCTGGAAGACTTCCCGCGCGTGCTGGCACTGGCCGAGCAGCATCCCAACCTGTACGCCTCGGTCGGCGTGCACCCGGACTACGAAGAGGGCGAGGAACCCACGCTGGAGCGCCTGGTGGAGCTGTCCGCGCACCCGCGCGTGGTCGGCACCGGCGAGACCGGGCTGGACTACTACCGCCTGAACGGCCGCAGCATCGCCGACATGGAATGGCAGCGCGAGCGCTTCCGCACCCATATCCGCGCCGCGCGCCAGACCGGCAAGCCGCTGATCATCCATACCCGCTCGTCCGCCGACGACACGCTGCGCCTGATGCGCGAAGAGAACGCGCGCGACGCCGGCGGCGTGATGCACTGCTTCACCGAGACCTGGGACGTTGCCCGCCAGGCCCTGGACGAGGGTTTCCATATCTCGTTCTCGGGCATCGTCACCTTCAAGAGCGCGGCCGACCTGCAGGAAACCGCGCGCAAGGTGCCGCTGGAGCGCATGCTGATCGAGACCGATTCGCCCTACCTGGCGCCGGTGCCATACCGCGGCAAGACCAACGAACCGGCCTGGGTGCGCCATGTGGGCGAGTTCATCGCGCAGCTGCGCGGGGTGCCGGTGGAACAGGTCGCGGAACAGACTACGGAAAATTTCTTCAATCTATTCAAGCACATTGACAGGGAATCGCATGTTTGACATGAAGTTTGCCCGACGCGCCGCCGGCGCCCTTGCGCTGGCCGCCGCCACGCTGGCGCAGGCCGCGCCTGCCGACGACATGCGCAAGGCCGTCGAATTCGACGACGCCAACACCGTCAAGAAGCTGCTGGCCAAGGGCGTCGATCCCAACCTGGTGGACAGCCGCGGCAACCCGGCGCTGGTGCTGGCGCTGCGCGAGAAGTCGCTGAAGGCGGCCACGGTGCTGATCCGCGCCAAGGACATCGATTTCGACAAGACCAACCCGGCCGGCGAGACCCCGCTGATGATGGCCGCGCTGCAAGGCGAGCTGGACATGGTCAAGCTGATGGTCGACGAGATGGAGGCCGAGGTTAACAAGACCGGCTGGACGCCGCTGCACTACGCGGCCACCAACGGCCACAACAATGTGGTCAAGTACCTGGTCGACCAGGCCGCCTATATCGACGCCGAAAGCCCCAACGGCACCACGCCGCTGATGATGGCCGCGCGTGGCGGCCATATCGAGACCGTCAAGCTGCTGCTGGACGAAGGCGCCGACATGCGCCTGAAGAACCAGCAGGGCATGACCGTGATCGACTTTGCCGAGCGCTACAACCAGGCCGAGATCGCCAAGGGCCTGAAGGCGCGCTGGCAGAAGCTGTATCCGCAGACGCCGATCGTGGCGGCGCCGCCGCTGAAGGCGCCCACCGGCGAGCCGGGCGGGCAGCGGCCCGCGGCGCAGCAACCCGCGGCGCAGCAGCCCAAGACCAAGGGCTGGTAAGCGCTGATGCCGGCGATGGCCGTCGGCGCCCGCCTGCGCCAGTGGGCACGCGGGCTCAAGGCGAGCCTGCTGACGCTGTGGTTCTGCAGCCGCCATCCCGGCACGCCGTGGAGCGCGCGGCTGCTGGCCGCGCTGGTAGTGGCCTATGCCTTCAGCCCGATCGACCTGATCCCCGATTTCATCCCGGTGCTGGGCTATGTCGATGACGTGTTGCTGGTGCCGCTGGGTATCTGGCTGACGCTGCGGATGATCCCGGCGGCGGTGAAGACGGAATGCCGCGGCCGGGCCGAAGCCTGGCAGGCTGCCCATGCGCAACGGCCGCGCAATCGCGCGGCCGCCGTGGTCATCGTGCTGGTGTGGATGTTGCTGGCCTGGCTGGCGTGGCGCTGGCTGGCGCCGCCGGCCTAGACATCATCCGCCAGCCGCACCCCGGTGAACTGCCAGCGCTGGTGCGGATAGAAGAAGTTGCGGTACGTCGCCCGGATATGCGATTCGGGCGTGACGCACGACCCGCCGCGCAGCACCATCTGGCCGCTCATGAACTTGCCGTTGTACTCGCCCACCGCACCCGCGTTCGGGCGGAAGCCCGGATACGGCAGGAAGGCGCTGCCGGTCCATTCCCACACATCGCCGAACATCTGGCGCAGCACGGCTGAGGTGTTCTGCCGGTCCGGCAACGGCCGCAGCGCGCGGCCTTCAACAAAATTCCCGGTGGCCGGCAGGCTGCGCGCGGCGTGCTCCCACTCGGCCTCGGTTGGCAGCCGGCGTTCGGCCCAGCGCGCGAACGCCTCGGCCTCATAGAAGCTGACGTGGGTGACGGGGCTGTCCGGGTCGACCGGATGCATCCCGCGCAGCGTCATCTGCCACCACGTGCCTTCGCGTTCTTCCCAATAGAGCGGGGCCAGGATGCCTTGCTCGCAAACCCAGCGCCAGCCGTCGGACAGCCACAGCCCGGCCGTCTGGTAGCCGCCATCCTCGATGAATTCAAACCATTGCCGGTTGCTGACCGGGTGCGAGCACAGCGTGAACGGCGCCAGGTAGGCCTTGTGCCGCGGCCCTTCGCAGTCAAAGGCAAAGGTCTCGCCGCGGTGGCCAATCTCCACCAGGCCGCCGTCAAAGCCGATCCAGTCCGGCGCGGGCCGAGGGTCGGCGATCACCGGCTCGGGCAGTTCCGGGGCGAAGGCGGGGCGCAGCGGGTTCTGCGCAAACAGGTGCAGGATGTCGGTCAGCAGCAGTTCCTGGTGCTGCTGTTCGTGCTGCAGGCCGAGCATGATCAATGCCGCCTCGTCATCGGTCTGGGCGCTGCCCAGCAGTGTCAGCATCGATTCGTCCACGGCCTCGCGGTAGGCCAGCACCTCGTCCAGCGAGGGGCGGGTCAGCAGCCCGCGCTGTGGCCGCGGGTGGCGCGGGCCGACCGCTTCGTAGTACGAGTTGAAGAGGTAGCGGTAGTCCGGGTCCACCGGCTCGTAATCGGGGATCCGCGCAGCCAGCACGAATTCCTCGAAGAACCATGTGGTGTGCGCCAGGTGCCATTTTGCCGGGCTGGCGTCGTCCATGGACTGCACGGTGGCATCGGCATCGGACAGGTCGGCCACCAGGGTCTCGGTGGCGGTGCGTACGTGGCGATACTGCGAAAGCAGGGCGGGTTCGTGCGGCGGATGGAGGGCGGCGGCTGGCAACAGGGCTGAAGTCATGCGGGCTCCCGGGAGTGGATCGGTCGATGACTGCAGGCGGCAGGACAGCCGCGGGCAAATAGCCGGGGCCGGCGCGCCGCCCATGGCACGCGGGGCGCCGTAGCGCCCCGATCCATCATAGACCCGATCCGTCCGCGGGGCGAGCCGGCGCCGTCCTGCAGCGCCGGCCGACCCTCGGGGCGTCAGGCTGCCAGGCGGCTGGCGTCGTTCAGCGCCGCGATTTCGGTGCGGGCGCTGGCCAGGCCGGCTTCGCGGAACTGCGGACCCATGGCCAGGCCGTGGGCACGCACGTAGGTGATATCGGTGATGCCCAGGAAGCGGAACACGATGTCGACGGTCTTTTCGTGCAGGTCCAGCTCATTGGCATCCTGGCGCACGCCGCCGCGCGACGACACCACGATCACGCGCTTGCCGCCGGCCAGGCCCACCGGGCCGTTCTCGGTGTACTTGAAGGTGCGGCCAGCCTGCGCAATGCGGTCGATCCAGGCCTTGAGCTGGCTGGGGATGCTGAAGTTGTACTGCGGCACGCCCACCACCAGCACGTCGGCGGCCAGGAATTCGGCCAGCCATTGCTCGGTGCGCTGCAGCTCGGCTTCCTGAACGGCGTTCAGGCCTTCCTTCGGGCCGCCCAGCACGGGCAGCAGGTTGCCGGACAGGTGCGCCGGAGCGTCCTGGTCCAGGTCGCGCACGGTGACCGTGGCGCCCGGGTTGGCGGCGACCAGGTCGGCCACCACGCTGGCGGTCAGGCTGCGCGAAACGGAGTTGTCGCCAAGGACGCTGGAATCGATCTGCAGGATGTTCATGTCTTTCTCCACAAGGGGTGCGGTTGCGATGGATGAAAGATAGCGGCTGGCCATTGGTATCGGTAGTGAGGCAAAATGCAAATGATTGTTCTACCGGCGCAACGCCAGCCTGGCGGCCGCACGGTGATCCCGGAGCCATCCATGCAAGACCTCAACGACTTGTCCCTGTTTGCCCAGGTGGTCGAACACGGCAGTTTTTCCGCGGCCAGCCGCGCCTCCGGCGTGCCCAAATCGCGCCTGAGCCGGCGCATCGCCCAGCTGGAGCGCGACCTGGGCGTGCAACTGCTGCGCCGCACGACACGGCAGGTGCGCGTTACGCCGCTTGGCGAATCCTTCTACGAACGCTGCCGCGCCATGCTCAATGAGGCCAAGGCGGCGCGCGAGGTCATCGAGCAGGCGCGCGAGCAGCCCGGCGGCACGCTGCGCGTGAGCTGCCCGATCGCCATCGCCCAGATCCTGCTGGCGCCGGCGATCGGCCATTTCATGCGCGCCAACCCGGCCGTGCGCATCGAGCTGGAGACCACTAACCGGCGCGTTGACGTGATCGGCGAAGGCTTCGACCTGGCCCTGCGCGTGCGCGAGTCCATGGAGGACTCCAGCCTGGTGGTGCGCACCTTCGGTGAAAGCCAGCTGATGCTGGTGGCCAGCCCCGCGCTGCTGGACAGCATCGGCCGCCCGCGCACGCCGCAGGCGCTGGACGGCATGCCCGGCGTGGGACAGCCGCCGCACGACGGCAAGCATGTCTGGACCCTGCGCTGCAAGACCAGCGACTCGATCCAGATTGCCTATGAACCGCGCCTGGTTACCGAAGACTTCGTGCTGCTGCGCGAGGCGGCGATCGCCGGCGCGGGCGTGGCCATGCTGCCGCGGATGTATTGCCGCGATGCGCTGGAAAGCGGCGAGCTGGAACTGGTGTTGCCGCAGTACGACATGCCGGTCGGCACGCTGCATGCGGTTTTCCCTTCGCGCAAGGGCGTGACGCCTGCCACCCGGCGTTTTCTCGACTTCCTGGGCGAGGTCCTGCCCGAATGCGCATCCAAGGTCGGCATGCTTGAGCCGCGCCAGCCGGCGATGCACCGGGTGGTGTAGCGCAGGCCTCCCGGACACGGCATGGCGGGATTGGCGAGGCGGTGTGCCGGTCGCATCCCGGCCAGCAGGCAGTCTCGTATTTGCGTGCTTTACCTTCACGCCGCCTCGCACTAAGGTACAGCGGCGAGCCTCGCGCGTGAGGGTAAAGGCGCTTGGCTTCGACAACCAACTCGACAGACAACGGCAAGGAGAACGGCCATGGGTGGCTCTCAGGGTTCCCAGGACTTGGGCAAGGCGCTGCTGCGCATCGTGCTTGGCGTGTTGATCCTGATGCACGGCATCGCCAAGCTGACCGGTGCGTCCGGCATGGGCTTTGTGGGGAAGGTGGTCGCCGATGCCGGCTTGCCGGCATGGCTGGCCTATGGCGTCTACATTGGGGAAGTCATAGCCCCGATCCTGCTGATCATCGGCCTGTGGAGCCGCCTGGCGGCGCTGATCGTTGCGATCAACATGCTGTTTGCGGTGGCGCTGGTGCATACCAAGCAGCTCGGCATGCTGGCCGATACCGGCGGCTGGGCGCTTGAGTTGCAGGGCATGTTCCTGGCCGCGGCGCTGGCGGTGGCCCTGCTGGGGGCGGGCCGGTTCAGCGTGGGCGGCATCAATGGCAAGATGAATTAGCCCCGTCAGATGGCGTACGGTGCGCCCGGCGTTCCGGCGCCGGTGCCGCTTGCGCGCGGCTGCGTGGCTGCATGTGCGCGCTGCCGCGGACTCATGGAGATCTATCGTGAAACCCTTCCGGCAGCTCTTTCCGGTCGTGGCCGCGGCGCTGGTCCTGTCAGGCTGCGCCAGCGTGCCCGACATCAAGACCGACTACAACCGCAGCACTGACTTCAGTGCCTACCGCAGCTTTGGCTTCGTCGAGCATCTCGGCACCGACCGCCAAGGCTATGAAAGCCTGACCACCCAGTACTTCAAGTCCGCCGTGCAGCGGGAACTGACCGCACGCGGCTACAGCTATGCGGCGCAGTCGCCGGACTTGCTGGTCAACTTCAACGCCCGGCTGCAGGAGAAGGTCCAGGTCAGCCCGGCACCGACGCCGATGATGGGCTACTACGGCTATCGCGGCGGGCTGTATGCGCCATGGCCGGGCTACGGCTTCTATAACGACGTCTATACCTACACCGAAGGCACGGTCAACATCGACCTGGTCGACCGGCGCCAGATGAAGCTGGTCTGGGAAGGCGTGGCGGTGGGCAGCGTGGACACCAGCGACAAGGCCAGCGCGCAGCAGCGCATCGACAAGACCGTGACGCAGATCTTTGCCAAGTATCCGTTCCGGGCCGGCCAGTAGCGCCGGCTGCGGGCCATGTCAGGCTGCCGGCGGCATGGTTGCGGCCCGGTCGATGGCATCGGCTACGAAGACCTCGGCCGGCTTGGGCGCGGACCACAGGTAGCCCTGGCCCAGCGGGCAGCGCAGCGCCAGCAGCGCTGCCCGCTGGGCGTCGGTCTCGACGCCTTCGGCCACACACTCCAGGCCCAGCTCGAGCGCCAGGTTGATCATGTTGCGGCAGATCGCGGCACGCTGGCCATGCCCGTCGACATCGACAACGAACGACCGGTCGAGCTTCAGCTGCGTGAACGGCAGGTCCGCCAGCAGCTTGAGCGTGGCGATGCCAACGCCGAAATCGTCGATCGCCACGCCGTAGCCCAGCAGCCGCAAGCGGTTCAGCGCGACCGACAGGGCCAGCGTATCGGGCACCGGATAGCCCTCGGTCAATTCCACCGTCAGCGCCTGGCGCGGCACGCCGCTGGCGGCCACCAGGGCATCAAACGTCTCCAGCACACCGGGCCGGCACAGGGTTTGCGCCGAGGCATTGATGCCCAGCGTGATGTGGATGCCCGCCGCGCGCAGCCGCTGCTGCGCTGCCAGGCACTGGCGGGTCACAAAGAAGAACACCGGGTCGGCCTCATCCAGTGCTTCGAGCCGTGGGATAAAGATGTCGGGCTGCACCAGGCCGTGTTCGGGATGGCGCCAGCGCACCAGCGCCTCGGCACCGGCCAGCCGGCCGCTGGCAATCTCGTGCTGGGGCTGCAGCATGACCAGCAGGTCCGTGCCCGAGCGGGTGGCGGCGACCAGTTCTGCGTCGTCGGGCGACCACGCCGGCGCGGCGGATTCGCCCGCAGGCTGGCGCAGCGCATCGGCCAGGATCTCTTCCACCGCATCGCGCGACAGCGGCTTGCGCAGCGCGTGCACGCGCGGGATGCCGGCGGCGTGCGCCAGGCCGCGGTTTGAATCCAGGATGTCCTCCGCCAGCGCCGTCACCCAGACCCACACCGGCGCCGCCCCGGCAAAGGCATGCTGCCCGCGCCGGTGCAGCTCGGCAATCAGCTCGGGGCCGTTGCCGCCAGGCATTTCGATGTCGCAGAGCACGATGTCGAACGGTTCGCGTGCAAGGATCTCGGCCGCCTGCGTGCCGTTTTCAGCTGAAACCAGGGTCTGCACGCCCAGATGCCGCAGCATCCCCTCGGCCGCGACGCGCTGGAACGGATGGTCTTCGACGACAAGAACGCGCAGCCTGGCGTAGCGGATCGGCATGGGGGAGGGGGGAGGCGGCGGGCCGCCTGGAGTGCAATTCGATCGGGGGGTGCTGCATGGTAGCGCGGCGCCGCTGCGCCAACCACCGGATGGCGCAAAGTCTGGCGCCGCTGGCATGCGGAATCGCACAGGGATCGCAGCGCAATCGCCCCGGAAACGCGCTGCGTTACGAATATTTGCGCTTTCCGATTCAATCGCCGCCTGCCATAACCGCTACAATCGCTGCCCGTAGTTTTGAACATGGCATGTCGATAATGGGTTTTGGCTGGTTCGGATTTTCGACTTTCTGGATAGTGCCGCTGGTCTGGCGGCTGGTGACGCGCTGGCTCGCCGGCGAGCGCCGGCTGGCAGGCCCCGGCTCATTGCGCGTCTGGCTCGGCACGCTCGCCGTGCTGTGCGCGAGCGCCTGCCTGGAAGCGCTGACCAGCGGCACCGATCCGGACTCGAGCGCCGGCGGTTCGGCCGGCCGCGCGCTGGCCGGCATGATGGGCAACCTGTTCGGCTGGACCGGTGCCTTGCTGTTGATGCTGGGGGTGCTGGCGCTGGCCGCGCCGATGGTGTTCGGCGAAACCTGGCGCAGCCTGTTCTCGCGCAAGCCGCGCCGCGCCGCCGCGCCAGACGCGGCTCCGGAAGAGCCGCCGGTTTCCTTTGCTGCCACCCAGCCGATGCGCGAGGTAGAGCGCCGCGATGCGCCGGC